>LXQK01000184.1:56762-63539 GCA_001683905.1 Marivirga sp. ANT-B6 | reverse complement strand
TGTAGGGTAGACCATAAACCGTCGACTTTTATTTTTCTTTCCGGGCGTGTCCTCCTGGTACTGGCTTTCCCAAATCAGGTTCTTGTCCATGGGGCTTTAATGGTTGTGATTTAATGTATACCAGCTTAAAATTAATGACAATGTAGGATGTCCTACACTTGTAAGAAAAACCTGTTGATTATAAGATAGTTCGGCATGGAAAATGCCACGCCTTGATTATATTCGCCTTATGATTTATCACAAAATATTCAACCATAACGCATTTGTATGAACCCTAGAATTATACTTTTTCTGCTGTTTTTAGTTTTTGCCGGTGCATGCTCATCAGGCAAGAAAGCTTACCAAAAAGGCAATTACGATGAAGCTACGCTCAAAGCGATCAATAGGCTGAGGTCTAGCCCGGGAAATAAAAAAGCTACTGAAACCTTATATAGCGCATATAATCAATCGCTAGCCTGGCATCAACAAAATGTGGCTAATGCAAAGCTCACCCAGGATCCTTTCAAGTGGGAGCGTATCGCTGATGACTATGCACAGGTAAACTTTTTAAATGAGCAAATCAGGACTTGTCCAAGCTGTATGTCCATTGTCACCAATCCTAAAAGGTTTACAACAGAACTGGAAGAAGCCAAATTAAAGGCTGCTGAAATTCGGTATGATAAAGGGATGGATTTGTTAGATACGAAGTCAGGTAGACTTTCTGCAAGGCAGGCTTACGACCATTTTTACGTTGCCAATAAGTATGTACCCGGCTTTGAAGATGTAATAGATTTAATGGAAGAGGCAAAATATTATGCTACACTGAAGATTGTTGTCGAAAGAATACCTCTGCATTCGCGCAGCCTGAGCTTAAGCAATGAATTTTTTGAAAATAAGATCCAGGAGTTTTTGCATCAAATGCCTTCGAACGAGTTTGTCAGGTTCTACACGCCAGAGGAAGCGAAAGCCAATGGCCTCAAAGAAGTAGATCAAATTCTGATCCTGCAATTTGATGATTTTGCAGTTGGGCAAACCTTTATAAAAGAAAAAGAGATGGAAGTAAGTAAAGACAGTGTAATTGTAGGCACAGTGATGGTGGAAGGAAAAAAACAGAATGTTTACAATACTGTAAAGGCAAAAATGCGGATATATGAAAAAAACCTGCTTTCGCAGGGCATCCTTGACCTGCGCATAATCGACCCTCGTACCAACAAGGTGCTGACGCAGGAAAAACTTCCTGGTTCATTCGTATGGGCGACGCAGTGGGGTTCTTTCAATGGTGATGAAAGAGCGCTTACAGATGAACAGAAAAATATTTGCACACTGAAGGAAGTACCACCGCCACATCCTCAGGATCTTTTTGTCGCTTTTACCCAGCCAATTTACGGGCAGATTACCAGCAAGATCAGGGACTTCTATAGACAATATTAATTTATAAAGTAAAAAAGAAACACCTCACCCTAGCTGCCAGCTTGCAGGTGAGGTGTTTCTTTATTTAGATAAGCGATAAGTTTCCTGAAATGACGAAGCATAAACTGGAAGATAGGGCTCATCAATAAGGTGTAGAAGAAAGTAACCACAAACACTGGTCCTCCTAACAAATAGCCGATCAACAATACGATGCTTTCCACGCAGATTCTCGCATTACTCACCGAAAGCTTGGTTTTGTCAGAGATGGAAAGCATAAAGCCATCGCGCGGGCCAGCACCAATGCCTGCCGCTACATACATGCCTCCGGCAGTACCCGAGATAATGATAGCGCATACGAGGACAACATAATCTGTCCAGGTATTGGAAGCCTGAGGTAACAAGCCTGACCACAGAAATAAATCCATAAAAGGACCAACCAGCAAGGCATTTAAGAAGGTGCCCAGGTTGATGTACTTCCGATCGATAAATAACGAAATGACAATTAGCAATAAGCCAACAAGGACGCTCCACGTCCCGATAGTATAGCCAAACTGCTGAAAAAGTGCCACGTTGAGCACTTCCCAAGGGTGGATACCGAGGTACTTTACCTTTACCGCAAGGCCATTACCCAAGCCAAAAAGCACCAGTCCGAAAAAAAAGAATATATAATTAGTGAGGTTCTTTTTCATAAAAAAGCAAGGCCACTTACAAAGGAAGAGCGCTAAAGAATTATAAGGCGATCTTCATCTTCCTTCAACTTTTTATCAAAAAGAAACGTGCCATAAGGAATAAAAGCGGCAATAAACGCGAGAAGTATTTTTTTAACAGGCCACCTGAGCAGATAGGCAACCTGCAGAACGCCCACCACAAATAAAACAAATAATATTCCATGGGCCCATCCTACGTATCGAACAGGCGCGGGTATGCCGGCAAGATATTTCAAGGGCATGGCAACCAGCAATAAGAGCAGGAACGAAATTCCTTCCATAATACCAACAAACCTCAGAAACTGGAGAGACTTCAGCGACAGATTACTTTTCATTTTACCTCAGTAAAGCCATTGAACCAGATACGGTTCAGTAAAATTCAAAATTATGCAGTTCATAGATCAATTCCTATGAATTTTTTGATACCTGCAGGCAGCAGGTTGTTTTGCGTCATTCACCGGTAATAGATGGCCACTCGCCTATTACAGCTAACGCTTTCTTTAAATTCAATGTATCATTGTATAAAAAACAACGGAAATATGTACAATTCAAAATTAGATCACAGGGTTTGGCTAGGCCTGATCTTCATCATCATAGGAGGCATTTGGTTGCTCGACAATTTAAATATTCTGGACATCAATATTCCTCGTTATCTGTTTTCCTGGACCACCATTATTATTGCAATTGGGCTATTTGTCATTTTTGTGAAAAGAAAGCCTGAGCAAGGGTTTGTCCTGATCGCAATTGGGGTAATATTTTTACTGCGTGATCTTGGCTTAGTTGATATTCGAAACATCTGGCATATCATATTGCCCGCAGTGTTTATTATCATTGGATTATCCCTGATCATTAGAAGTAGCAAAGGAAGTCCTTCCATTGGAGCAATTGATAAAAATGACACCGATTATATTGATGATTTTGCTATGTTTGGCGGACGGGAACGTACGATGACCACCCAAAATTTTAAAGGGGGAAAAATCTCAGCCATGTTTGGGGGATCAGATATAGACCTGCGCAACGCGGACCTGACCCCTGGCACACAGGTACTGGATATTTTTGCGATGTTTGGTGGTACCTCTATTAAGGTTCCACCAGATTGGACCATTCAGGTGGAAGTAGTGTCCATTCTAGGTGGCTTTAGCGACAACAGATCGTCAGCCTTAAAGGTGGTACCTAACGAGCAAAAGAAGCTAATCATCAGGGGGTTTGTGATGTTTGGTGGAGGGGAAATCAAGGTTAACAAATAAAATTAATGCTATGCTAAAACGATAAACGATTTCTGGAAGCCTAAAAAGGTTAAACAAATGAACCATCCAATAACAGGTCAAAAAATCTACGTTTATTTCACGATTTGGGCTTTGCTAGCCTTTGCCCATACCGTGGTGTTGATATTCCAGTTTCATTTCAATATCGTGATAGCGCTGTACGACAGCATTGTTTTCAACTTCCTGATCGCCGGCTTTGGGTTGACTTATTGGTATGTGATCCAATACTTACCCTCTTCTTATAAAGATGCTACTAGTCACATCATAACCCACTGTACTGGAGTAGCTTTATCTATCACGATCATCTGCCTTATACAATATTATATTTCTATTTACTTGTTTGATAATCAAGTCTACTATCAAAGCTTTCTGATGGATACCCTTCCATGGCGGGTGTTTATCGGCATCTTATACATGACCTTGGTCATTGTGATATACTATCAGCTGCTGTACAGCTACAACTATAGGGAAAAAGAACTAAAAGCGCAAAAGCTCCAAAATGAATTACGCCAGTCGGAACTGGAAATGCTTAAATTCCAGATTAACCCGCATTTTATATTTAACAGCTTAAATTCTATCAGCGCACTAACCATGACAGAACCAGCTCAAGCCAGAGAAATGATCATTAAGTTAGCGGACTTTTTTCGGTCATCATTAGGAACAAAAAATGAAGAACTACGAAGCTTGGCACAAGAACTCGACCAGATGCAACTTTACCTGGAAATTGAAAAGGTGAGATTTGGGGAAAGGCTCCGTATCGAGAATGATATCGACCCTGTTTGTCTCTCCATGACAATCCCGAATATGATCCTACAACCGATCTACGAGAATGCCATCAAATTTGGCATCTATCAGCAAATCAACCAGGTGCATCTGTATACAAGATGCTGGTGTACCGAGGGAAGCCTAAAGATCGCCGTTACCAATAATTTTGAAGACGAAGGCGCGATTAAAGATGGAAAGGGTATTGGTCTTCAAAATATCAGATACCGCCTCGAACTGATCTACGGCATACCCAACCTGCTTCAGGTAGAAAAAAAAGAACAACATTTTACCGCCCAAATCAACATACCACAACCCTTCCGGCATGATTAAAGTAATCATAATTGACGACGAAAAACTAGCCAGAGATATCATTCTAGCTTTTTTAAAACCTTATCAGCGACTCGAGGTAGTGGCAACCTGTGAGAATGGATTTGAGGGCATCAAGGCAATTGTGCAACATCAACCCGACCTGGTGTTCTTGGATGTGCAGATGCCCAAGCTTAATGGGTTTGAAATGTTGGAACTTCTGGATAAATTACCTATGGTTATTTTTAGTACCGCATACGATAACTTTGCGATCAAGGCTTTTGAGCTTAGTGCCGCTGATTACCTTTTGAAGCCTTATTCCCAAAAACGTTTTAATGAAGCCGTGGAAAAAGCCTTACATGCCCTGGAACATCAGATTACCAGTAAAAACATCCCGGCATTGTTGGATAGTCGCCGTAAAGTAGCGCCAGAATCATTGGATCGAATTGTTGTGCGGCACGGCAATAAGATTATAATTATACCTAGTCATACCATCGAATGCATCGAAGCTGCCGACGATTATGTAGTTATTCACAGCGAGGGCAGGAAAATTCTTAAGCAAATAACCATGAAGTACCTGGAAGATTCCCTCCCTTCAGCAATATTCGTCCGGGTACATCGGTCCTATATTATCAATATCGAGCAGATAGATAAAATTGAAGCCTATTCTAAAGATGGCTATGTCGCATTGTTAAAAAACGGTATTGCCGCTTCTGTCAGCCGCACAGGCTATAATAACCTGAAAACAATTTTAAACTTTTAGCCTGCCCAATGTTTAGCTGCTCCAAAGTCGGATTTTTTTAATCTTATAAAAGCAAAACAGAAGCCACTGGTAATCAAGTTATCTCCTTTCAAAGAATATTGCTTTTTTAGAATTCCACCATTTTAAAGCATAAAATCAGCGATTCGTCTAAAATATGATAATAATTTTGATAATTTTACCCGTTCAAATATCTTTATAAAGATGAATGACTTTTTTCACCGCACCTACCTCCACAATACCATTCAAGATTACATAGTCGCTTTCTCATTTGTACTTGTAGGCATCTTACTAATTAAAACCTTTAAGAAGGTAATCCTTAAACGGTTGAAAGGCTATGTTGAAAATACAACTACTACGCTCGACGACTATGTTGTAATTAGCCTCGAAAGATTTGGTATACCTGCACTGTATTTCACGGTGGTCTATATGGCCATCACGTACCTTGTCCTCTCAGAAAGGGTAGGAAACATCTTACGAATAGCCGTTACGTTTGTCATCACGTTCCTGGTGATCAGGTTCCTTTCGACTACCATACTTACTTTCTTGAAATCCTATATTCGTTATCAAAGTGGCGGGGAAGAAAAGGTAAAGCAGCTAGGTGGAATTATGCTGATCATCAACCTGATTATCTGGCTGATAGGGTTTCTTTTCCTATTTGATAACATGGGCTATGATGTCACGGCCATAATCGCAGGGCTCGGTATAGGCGGTATCGCCATCGCGCTGGCAGCACAAAATATTTTAAGTGATCTTTTTAACTATTTTGTTATCTTCTTTGACAGGCCATTTGAAATTGGCGACTTCCTAATCATCGACGATAAAAAGGGGGTGGTAGAGTATATCGGTATCAAAACCACAAGAATTAAAAGCCTCTCAGGCGAGCAACTTATATTTTCTAACAGTGACCTTACCAATTCCAGGATCCATAACTATAAAAGAATGCAAAGGAGAAGGATCCTTTTTAACATTGGCGTTGTTTACCAAACACCGTTTGAGAAGATAAAAGAAATTCCTGGCATACTAAAATCAGCCGTCCTTGATCAGCAAGATGTCGAATTTGACAGGTCACATTTTTCTAGCTATGGCGACTATAGTATAAATTATGAAGTTGTATATTTTATACTTAGCTCAGATTATAATGTCTACATGGATATTCAACAGCAAATCAACTTTCGGATACACGAGGAATTCCAGCGAAACGAAATTGATTTTGCATACCCTTCGCAGACTTTATTTATTCCTCAGCCTCCCGGGGGGAAGTCCATCTTCTCTCATGATGAAATCAAAGGCAATGCCTCGCCGTTAGACTCCAATTAAGAAAACGTCAAGTTAATGACCTTGTACAGCTCATACGGGGCTTTCTCTTCGGCTTACAGCCAATTCGGTGTCTCGAATTAGATTCTTCAAAATCTACGCAAAAATCATCTACAATAAATAAAATTTCAGTAATTTTATCAGAAGATTAGGTCATGTATTTTGAGTTATATTTTTGATAATAATAGCTTTAATATAATAAAAAAGCATATTTTCTTCTTTTTTATCCCGGCAAAAAATTAAATTAATTTATCGTGTACGAGTGAAT
>LXQK01000184.1:40244-56636 GCA_001683905.1 Marivirga sp. ANT-B6 | reverse complement strand
AATTTTTCGCGAAGCTAATGGCATCAGACTTTATGCCACACGGGCATTGTTATTATTGGGCACCAGAGATACTTTGGTCTCATGCAATTTCTAATTCTATTATAGCTTTGGCTTACTGTGCCATTCCACTTACCCTTATTTATATATTCAAAAAGCGAGATGACTTCAAATTTATCTGGATGATGGTATTGTTTGCCATCTTCATTTTAGGCTGTGGCATTACTCACATCATGGATGTAATCGTTATTTGGGAGCCCATTTACCGATTAGATGCATTTTTTAGAATTATAACGGCTTTTGCTTCCATAGGAACGGCCATCGTGTTGATCCGTGTTACCCCCGACATCCTAAAGATACCCACTTCCAGTGAATGGCAGAGAATTAATCTGGCACTGCAAGAAAAACAAGCAGCGTTAGAAACAATGCTCGACGAAAATACCAGAAAAAATGGCTTGTTACAGGACAGCAACCTGTCTCTTCAATTGCATAAAGATAAGCTACAGCAAACCAACGATAAGCTTGTCGAAAGCCAGAAACAACTACAAGCTAGTAATCATGAGCTTACCATAAAGACAGAATCGCTTGAGCGTTTAAACATCGAGTTAAAAGCTGCGGAAAAAGGATTGATCCAATTGAACAACGATCTTGAAGAACGCGTAAGAAATAGGACTGCAGAATTGGAAGATCGGAACAACGAACTTGTAAAAATCAATAATGATCTTGACAACTTTATTTATACGGCCTCGCACGACTTAAAAACGCCTGTTGTAAATTTGGAAGGTCTGATATCTATGCTGAAAGTGCAACTCCAGGACTCTACAAATGATAAAACCATTAAAATCGTAGGCATGACGGAGGCTTCGATCAGCAAGATGAAGGATACAATCGTTGGGCTTACCGAAATTGTGAAGGTGCAGAAAGACACTGGTGAATACTCGGAGAATGTCAATATTAAAAAAGTATTCCAAAATGTAAAGCTAGATATCAAGGAAAATATACTGGAAGCAAATGCAAGTATAGAGGA
This sequence comes from Marivirga sp. ANT-B6, assembly GCA_001683905.1. Lineage (GTDB taxonomy): Bacteria > Bacteroidota > Bacteroidia > Cytophagales > Cyclobacteriaceae > ANT-B6. The sequence goes on along the minus strand of LXQK01000184.1, from coordinate 55,612 downwards.
AGACCTGGAAATAGAAATGGTAAGGTCGACAAAAAATAATATTCGCAGTATTTTACATAATTTGCTTACCAACGCGATTAAATACAGGTCTCCGGAAAGGAAATTAAAAATAAAGTTATCATCTCACATTGAAAAAGGCTTTATAGTCATCACGATGCAGGATAACGGTCTGGGAATATCAGGAAAATATCAGCCCAAATTGTTTACCATGTTCAAAAGGGTACATACCCATGTGGAAGGTACCGGCATCGGATTGTATATCATAAAGCGTATTGTAGAGAATAGCAAAGGAAAGATTCTGCTGGAGAGCGAACCGGATATGGGCAGCACTTTTAAAATTTACCTGCCGCTGTAATATTGTTCGCTAATGGGGCAGTAGATTTGATATAATGATGCTGTCTATTTTACTGATAAGGTTGTTTCCTTATTTTCTACCTTACTCCGCTCTAATTTAAAGCTAAATGTAGATCCCTTCCCGACTGCACTTGTTACGCTTACTTTAGAATGGTGGGCTTCTAAAATATGCTTCACGATAGCAAGCCCAAGCCCCGTGCCGCCTTTGTCTTTCGATCTGCTTTTTTCTACCCTGTAAAAGCGCTCAAAAATCCGCTTGATATGGTCCGGTGGAATCCCTCTGCCATTATCTTTCACCGATATAAGCACGTCAGATTTGTGCGGCTGAAATCCAATGGCGACTTCACCTCCATCTTTGGTATATTTGATTGCGTTGGATATTAAGTTCAGCATCACCTGGTAAATTCGCCGCTGATCTGCCAGCACAATGGCATCGGCAGGAGAAAACACTTCGAAGGAAATTTTAATATGCTTCTTTTCAGCTTTGCCATCCAATTGATCTAACACTTCTCTGGTAAGCTCGTAAATATTAAAATTCTCAAAGTTCATTTTGATCTCTCCAGTTTCCATATGCGAAAGCGTAAGCAGATCATGTACTAGCGCATCAAGGCCATCAAGACTTTTCGCAGCCTTTTTAAGAAACTTTAGGCGCACACTCTTATCATCTACAGCACCGTCTAACAAGGTATGCACAAAACCTTGTGCGGCAAAGATTGGTGTTTTTAATTCGTGTGAAACATCAGCAAGAAAATCACGTCTGAAATTTTCCAGTTTCTTTAATTCATCGATCTCTCTTTGTTTTACATCGGCATAAGAGAATATCTCCTGGTTAATGCGCTTCAGGGGATTAATGCTGCTGCGCTTACTTAATTCGATAAAGCTCAGGTCTTTTTTCTTTAGCTTGTCAAGGGCGGTATAAATTTTTGTAATTTCCCTAAAGAACAAAAATTCAAGCACTACATTATTTAGGATATATGTAGAGGAGAAAGAGAGAATAAAAGTTACAAAAAGAGCGGTTTGGGAGACGCCATTTAACAAGGAAAGGAATGCCGTGGTAACTGTGGCTACAGAAATAGCCAGCAAGACCGCAACCCATTTCGAACTAAAAAACATATTATGTTAGATCAAACTTATACCCCACGCCTTTAACCGTAGTAATATATCCTTCACCTATTTTTTCGCGTACCTTTCGAATATGTACATCCACTGTTCTGGCAAGTACATAAACATCAGAACCCCAGATGTTCTGTAAGAGATCGTCCCGGCTAAAGACTTTGTTAGGGTTTTGCGCTAAAAAATATAGTAATTCAAATTCTTTTTTAGGGAGTGTTACCTGCTTTTCCCCTACTTTGACAGTGTAACTAGTCCTGTCGATAGTCAGATCACCAATTTTTACATGATTGCTATCGTCCTTTTTCTTAGAATCGCGGCGGAACAAGGCATTGATACGGCTCATCAAAGCTCTTGGCTTAATAGGCTTGGTGATATAGTCATCAGCACCAATGTCGAAGGCTGCAATTTCGGAATACTCTTCTGAGCGAGCCGTCAGGAAAATAATGAAGGCACCATGAATTTCGGGCATCTCCCGCAACTGCCGGCAGGTTTCTACCCCATCCTGGTGAGGCATCATGATATCCAGAAGTATTAGGTCTGGCATAAAGGTTTTGGCAATTTCGACTCCCTTCCGGCCATCGGAAGAGATTTTTACATCAAAGCCTTCTTTTTTTAAGTTGTATTGCAGCAACTCCAGAATATCAGGCTCATCGTCTACAACAAGCACTTTGTAGTTTGGCTTGTTTCCCATAAAATTTTATTTATAATATACCTTTTCGGTGAACCAAACAAAAGCTGCTGTGAAGCTAATTTTCATAGATCGGTCCACACTACATTAAATAACTATTTAAAGGTATACAGAAAAAAAATCAATAAAAAGTTGTTAACAATTTTTTAACAATAGTGCAAGTAACGTAACATTCGGTTCTGCAAACAGAGGTCAGCGCTGTTTTCTATGAGGTGAAATCGCCTTCATTATGCGCTTAAAATGATAAATGACAGAGGGCCGACGTCACATCGTACCACCAATCTTACCGCCGTGCACGGCCTCACCTTCCTAATTTCGTGTATTCTTGTAACTTTTAATATCGATTTCAAGGGCACCAATATAAAGATTGGCCTTGATCTTTAATGGTATTTTATTAAAATCATCTGATATCCACACTTTTACTGCATTTTCCCCACTAAAGAGCTTGTTTTCAGGAAGGATAGGTGATATTACAATAGCACTAAAATCACCTAACGGCGTTGTTACTTTCTCCTTGCCAACATACTTGATGCGCAAGTCATAAAGTTGATCTTCAAAGAAGGCGCTGACCGTAAAAATTTCACCCGGTTTAAACTTTGAGTAATCAAATGTGCGTAAGTAATAATAACCGCTAACCAGATCCTGGACATTGGCAGGAATTGTAAAATTTATTTTTTCATTAAGTTTTTTTGTCTTTTTATCCAGCCTGGATACGGTAGCGAAGCCTGCAAGATGATAGAAGTCTATGATCTCATTCTTCCGATATTTACCTTCTTCTATATAGCGGTAAAATCTTTGAGGTACCATCGCAGCTGTGTCCATATAGGTGCCATAGTGGTTATTTACCTTTGAAAAAATATTTAACAAGCCGGAAGATCGTCCATGAATATCGATCTTGTAGCAAGGTCTGTTGTTGATGGTATAAATTTTTTTACTTACCTCCATAGAAGCTGTTGCAGCACTAAGAAACCCATAATGGACTCTGTACTCAAGCTTTTCACTTGTTGTAAAACTCGTATTTTTGATGTTACGGTAAGGGACGCCTTTTTCAATAAACCCGAAAGAAGCAAAGATAAAGCATAAAACAAGGATTCGTCTCCATTTTATATACATGAGATAGCGTTTAGCTGCATATGTTGTAAGCAATATTGCTCTGGCATTTCATTTACTTTCATAACTAATCAAAAAATATACCAATCCATATTACATCGATGGATATCGCGATTTTAAATATTCAAGATAGCTTTTCAAATCTCCATTAAACCTGGCCTGAAATTCTTCTTCAAATATGTTAATCTTCGCCCTGTAACGTAGAAATGACATAAAGAAGGTATTATTGGGTATAAAATCGTTGAAATACTCCCGGTACCGATTTTCTGAATTAAATTCGATCGTATCAGTCTGGCTTACGATCTGGCCGATAAGCTCAGACTTTGATAAGGCTTTCTGCACGGAATCCATTTTAGGAGAAAAAGATTGGTATAGACTGTCTAACTTTTCCGCACCTCTTAACACATGATCGGTGAATTTTTCCCGGTCCTTTTTACCCGAAATATAACTTTTGTATTCCTTACTTTTTTCTCCAAATTTCTGAATTAAAAATTGCTCAGCACCCTTATCGCCGATAAAGGAAGCCAGGTTTTCGTTGAAGTCGGTACTATCACGAACAAATAAAGTGCCATGGGTTAGCTCATGGATAATTAGGTTGGCCAAGTCACCTTCCTTTCGCTTGAGCATACCCGAAAGCACCGGATCCCGCAGCCACCCCAGCGTAGACCACCCCCCTACGGTGCCTATCTCGGTGTCATATCCCTGACTTTTTAGTTCTTCTTCTTCCTTCTCGGCCATTTGCAAGTCGAAGAAACCCTTGTAAGCAAAAGAGCCAAGCAAAGGAAACCGCCATTCTTTGGCTTTTAGCTCGAAGGGGTATGCTCCGGTAACCACCCACAGTAATGGTCTTTCCTGTTGGTCGTATAAGGTAGTATAATTTTTAGACTCATTGATGCCCAGTGAGTCAATTGCAAAGCGTCGAATCTCCTGCACCAGAATCAATTTCTGCTTGATGGTGTCAGCGACGGAAGGGTCAGCCAGTACTTCGTGTACTTCGCGGGTATTCCACACAATATTGATCTGCCCTTTAGCCTGAACAAAGCCATAGTAGATAAGCTCGTATTGCCAGATGGCAAGTAATACGAGAAGTGCAAGAATGCCATAACCTATTTTCTTACCCATTCCTTTGATCGTTTTGGTTTTAATAAAAACCAGTTTGTACGGTAGTTGATATATATTCCCTGAGAAAATTTTAGCTCCCCGTTTTGCAAATCTACAAAAGGCTCAAGCCGGGCAGATATTACACATTCGTCAGTCAATTGGAAATCCCGCATCAACCGAAGTATCAAAAGCTCCCGCTTCTTTACCGCAATGACGGGTTCGTTAGACCTACTAGACTGGGTTTGGTAGATCAAGCCTCCTTTCGACGATAAATATTCCTGGCCGTTCCAGTAACTTCCCATCACGCTGAGCCACCTTGTATTAAAAGTCAGGTTAAGAAAGCCTCCATTGCCATCCCGGTAGGCCATGCTTGGAATTGTTGTGTTATCTGAAAAACGGCTAAAATAATTATCCATTCTTACACTTTTCAAAAAACTTTCCTTAGCCATGGTCTTTTCTATGGAAATTCCAACAGCTGAATTCAGGATTGTTGTCACAGGCTCGGGACTTATATCAATTTCTCCGCCCAAATGGTTGGCAATAACATGTATGGGAAGGGATATACTCAGATTATTCCGTCGATAAAAGGTATACACTAAAGATAGTCCTGCTGTCAGCTCTTCTCTCTCATTATCCCCTGGATATATGGCATTTTCCCAGTTGATCCACCCGTCCAAAAAAAGGCTGCGTTTTTCTATCTTTACCTGAAGACCATTCTCCAATCTCCGGTTAAGTACCCTTTCAAAATCGAAAAGCGGCTCAGGTAGTCGGTGGCTTATACTTCCCTCCAGTGTACCGAATATAAGAGATAGTGAGTCCTTTTGATATGTAAAACTGAAAGTAGGCGCTATTTCTGTAAAACGGCTATTGCCAAAATCCTTTTGCATGTAGATGCCTGCATCCACTCGTATGTTTTTATGCGGAAAATAAGTCAACTCCGGATTAAACTGATAACCAAACAATGTATAGCCTTCGAGTAAGGCATCTGAATATTCATTATTCTTAACAAATCCCAACACATTCAAACGCAACAATAGCCGATGTTCATTTTCAGGATTTACTTTTCTTGGCTGTTCAAAGGCAGTATTATCTAGTTGTGCAAACAATAATCCAGGCAAGCAAACCAGTAGAAAAATGCGTAAAATAGGACGATACATAGAACCCTGAAAAATTTCTTTAAGCCGAAGACATCAACAAACAAACTTAAGGATATATCCTCAGAAAACAGCTTATAGAAACGACTGATTTATCAATTATAAATTCTAGAAGATAAAAGGATGCATGACTCCATCATTGGCCACCAGATTCTGGCATATCCCTTTTTGAGCTACTCCTTTCGCTTCTTTTTGCGACAGCTGTCTCCTATCACTTTCGCGATATTTGGTCCGAGGTATAAGTAGTCATCAGAATACATTAATCTTCGTGAATAATTGCCAAACAGGAAAATGCTACTTGTTATTTGACGGCTTTAATAGTACCTTCACCTTCCTATTATGAATGAACAAACGAAAATGGAAAAACAAAAGATGGCTGATAATTCTGAAAAACTAAAAGCGCTGCAATTAACGATAGATAAACTGGATAAAACCTATGGAAAAGGGTCTGTGATGAAACTCAGCGATGAAAAAGTGATGGATGTTCCCGCAATTTCTACCGGTTCTCTGGGTTTAGACATTGCGCTGGGCATTGGCGGTATTCCACGAGGAAGGGTCATAGAAATTTATGGTCCGGAATCTTCAGGAAAAACAACCCTTACAATGCACTGCATTGCCGAGGCACAAAAAAAGGGAGGGATTGCAGCTTTTATTGATGCTGAACATGCCTTTGATAAGATGTATGCTCAAAAGCTGGGTATTGACATCGAGAATCTGTTGATATCGCAACCCGACAACGGGGAGCAGGCCCTGGAAATTGCCGAGCACCTGATCCGCTCTGGCGCTATCGACATCATCGTAATAGATTCGGTGGCGGCATTGGTACCCAAGGCTGAACTAGAAGGTGAAATGGGAGATAGCAAGATGGGCTTGCAGGCCAGATTGATGTCTCAGGCTTTGCGTAAGCTCACCGGAACGATCAATAAAACAGGATGTGCCTGTATCTTTATCAATCAGCTTAGAGAAAAAATCGGTGTGATGTTCGGTAACCCGGAGACTACCACAGGGGGAAATGCTTTAAAATTTTATGCTTCTGTAAGGTTAGATATACGCCGTATCGGGCAGATCAAAGAAGGAGCGGATAATATCTTAGGAAATCGCACCCGGGTTAAAGTGGTCAAAAATAAAGTTGCGCCTCCATTTAAAGTAGTTGAATTCGACATCATGTATGGCGAGGGTATTTCTAAAGTAGGTGAGATCATTGATTTGGGTGTAGAACTCGAGATCATCAAAAAAGCTGGCTCATGGTTTTCCTACGAAGGGAATAAGCTCGGCCAGGGGAGAGATGCAGTAAAGAAAATATTCCTGGATAATCCTGAAATGATGGATGAAGTAGAAAATAAAATTAAAGCCAAGATAAAAGGCGAAGACCTGGATCAGCCAATTCCTGCACAGGGGGTATAGCAAGGGCTTCTTTTTCTAAAATAAATAACAGCCAGGTCTAACCATAAAAGTTTAGATCCTGGCTTTTTTTTCGACTTTACTGATGCAACAGCAGCTGCGCCAAGGTGCTATAAATAGCGTAGGCTTAAGCCTATTGCGTCCTGATCGCTATTACCGGATCTAGTCTGGCGGCCAGTGCAGCGGGAATAATACCAGAAATGATGCCTATCACCGCTGCTACACTTAAGCCTAAGACAATATTTTTCAAGCTGAGTACTACTTCCAGCGTACCTAAAGGAATAAAAGTAATCAGGAAGACGAGGAAGATACCTATGCCACCTCCTATTACACTTAAAAAAACGGACTCGAATAGAAACTGAAACAGAATAAAGTAGTTTTTGGCACCCAGCGACTTTTGAATACCGATAATGTTGGTCCTTTCCTTTACCGACACAAACATGATATTGGCAATACCAAACCCACCTACCAGGATCGAAAAACCACCTATTACCCAGCCCGCCAGGCCTACAATATCAAAAACAGCACCGATTTCATTGGCGATAGCTTCTGTACGGTTTACGGCGAAATTATCTTCCTCTTTTGGCTTAAGGCCTCTTTTGCTTCTCATCAACCCTGTCAACTCATTCTCCAGAGCAACAAGCCCGATATCATCAGCCTTGCCCTGGATGGCAATCCTGGTACCCAGACCAAACTGGCCACCAATGGTATATAATTTAGTCATATTCTTGATGGGGATCATCACGTTTTCATCGCTACTTGGCTCACCAAGAAAGCTGGAGCCTTCCTTTTTTAACACCCCGATTACCCGATACTTCAATCCTTTGATCTTGATATCTTTTCCAACTGGCGATGTACCAGGGAAAAGGGCATCAGCCGTATTGAAGCCTATCAGGGCTACATTCCTCGCATTAGCAACCTCCTGCTCAGTAAAGTATCGGCCTGATTCAATATCAAAATCGAATACGTCGATATGACCATAGGTAACACCAAATACATTAATTCCTTCTACATTGCTGTTGCCACTTTTTATAATAGAATTTCCTTTAATTGCAAAAAGGCTCAAACCTTCCTGATTTTTGAGGTATTCCTCCAGAAAAAGGTATTCGTCGTAGCTTGGCTGTGGCCGCTGCAAATACTTCCACCATGGATAAGCGCCACCAAATCCATAAGGCCACTTTTCTAAATGGATTACATTGGTACCCAGAAACGACATACTGTTTCTGATGCTACTTTCGAGCGAATCAACAATCGTAAAGACTGCTATGATGGCAAAAATGCCAATGGTAACACCTAGTAAGGATAATGTAGTCCGCAAAAGATTTACTTTCAGTGCATTCCAGGCAAAGCGAAAACTTTCAAATATTAATCGAATTATGAGCACAGCGGTAGATTTTAGGGTAAAAATAATAGCAAACCAATAACTATCTTAACCTAAAGCAACAAATGCCAAATAAAAGCACCTAATGTAAAAACATTTCAGTAGCTTTGCATCCTTTAAATTTTTATATCACTGGTTATTTAATACCGTAATATTAAATATGAAATTATCAGAATTCAAGTTTGATTTGCCCCCCGGTTTATTAGCGTTATATCCGGCTGAAAACAGGGATGAGTCCAAAATGATGGTCGTTCATAAGAAGGACGGTAAGATAGAACACCGCACTTTCAAGGATATTGTAGAATATTTTGATGAAGGTGATGTCGTTGTAAACAACAACACCAAAGTTTTCCCTGCCCGGCTTTATGGAAATAAAGAAAAAACAGGTGCCAAGATAGAGGTCTTCCTCCTTCGTGAGCTCAACAAAGAAATGCACCTTTGGGATGTATTGGTAGATCCGGCACGTAAAATCAGGGTTGGCAATAAATTATATTTTGGCGATGGCGACCTGGTAGCGGAAGTCATTGACAATACTACGTCCCGGGGCCGTACGATTCGGTTCTTGTACGATGGTACCGATGAAGAATTTTATAAAACCATCGATACTTTAGGTGAAACCCCGTTGCCTAAAGGCATCAAAAGAAAGGCAGAACCTGAAGACAGAGAGCGTTTTCAAACCATTTATGCCGTACATACCGGCGCTGTGGCTGTTCCTGCGGCTGGTCTGCATTTTACGCGCCAGGTGATGAAAAGATTAGAAATCAAGGGTGTAGATATCGCTTCGATTACATTGCATATTGGCCTTGGTACATTCAGGCCTGTCGATGTGGAAGATTTGACAAAACACAAGATGGATTCTGAAAATTTTCAAGTATCTGAAAAAACAGTAACCGCTGTAAATCAGGCGCTGGATCATAAGAAACGAATATGTGCCGTTGGAACCACGACTATGCGAGCCCTGGAATCTTCCGTTTCGGCCGGCAACAGACTGAAAATGAATGAAGGCTGGACGGACAAGTTTATCTTTCCTCCTTACGAGTTTAAGATCTGTAACGCCTTACTTACAAACTTTCACATGCCCGAGTCTACTTTATTGATGATGGCTAGTGCGTTTGGGGGTTACGACCTGGTGAAGAAAGCATATCAGGTAGCCATCAAAGAAAAATATCGCTTCTTCACTTATGGCGACGCGATGTTAATCATCTAAGGCAATTAAACTGCAAAGAACCTTATCCTTTGGCCACTCGGCGAATGTATAAGGTTTTTTTATGCGCCGATGGTTTTATTTGGTAGAAGAATGATATCACGAATGTATTTTCAGGTAGCTAATAATAGACCATTCATTAAGGGAAGCTACCAAACAATTGATGTATTGGAAAAGAATTGCTAAAATTAAGGCATGAACGACAAACTCGCGGAAATTGAGTTGCCTAAATTCGCGCTCATCGTGGCTGGCGGCAGCGGTAGCAGGATGGAGTCAAAATTGCCCAAGCAATTTTTACTTTTGGAAGGAAAGCCTTTACTAATGCACACCATTCAGGCATTTCATCAATACGATGCCGCCATGCAAATCATTGTTGTACTTCCTGCAACGCAAATAGATAAATGGAAACAATTATGTCAACAACATGCTTTTCAAATCGCTAATAAAATTCAAGCCGGTGGGGCAACGCGTTTCGAATCTGTAAAAAAGGGGCTCGCGCTTATAGAAGAAGAAGGTTTGGTAGCTATTCATGATGGCGTTCGGCCCTTGGTAAACCAGGCAACGATCGACCGCACTTTTATCGCAGCCTACGAGCATGGCAGTGGCGTAGCAGCAGTAGATTTAAAAGATTCCTTGAGGCAAAATATCGGAACAGAATATAAGGCGGTAGACAGGTCGCGGTTCAAAATTATTCAGACGCCCCAGACGTTTCGGGTATCGCAAATCCAGCAGGCATACAACCAGATAAATCATACCGGATTTACAGATGATGCCAGCGTTTCAGAAGCAGCAGGAAATAGGATTTTTTTAGTAGCAGGAGCGTATAATAACTTTAAAATAACCACACCGGAAGATTTGCATACGGCAGCCTATCTAATAGCTCATAAAAAATCAGCAGAGAAAGCCAACCTGCCAGAAAGCAGGTTTAGGAGCGAGTAATCCAGGATTACCCGCTTCAGTTCAATATCAATATTCGTCTTCGTTGAAGAAAAAATCTTCTTTTGTAGGATAATCCGGCCATATTTCCTCAATATTTTCATAAGGTTGCCCGTCGTCTTCCAACTCCTGCAAATTCTCCACAACTTCCATTGGCGCACCAGAACGGATGGAAAAATCAATCAATTCATCTTTTGTTGCTGGCCAGGGTGCATCTTCAAGGTAAGAAGCTAATTCTAAAGTCCAATACATGGTTTTTCCTCCTTCTAATTGGTAATCATTAATAATCGTGCAAAAATAAAATTTTCTGTTTAATATCAAACTATAAGAACATAAATAATCCTGCCCACTAATTTTATATTTCAACAGTATTATGCACTAAATGTAATAGAGCAGAAAAACTTCAGATAACGGTACTATTTATGGCTAGCCATTTCCTGCAGTTGTCCCATCAGCTGTTTCTTCACCTCAATTTTTCGCTGCTGTGCCTCCAGCCTTTTATCCATGATGTCGTGCACAGTATTTTGGGTGGTTACAAACCGGCTCGCATTTTCTCTAAAAATATCAAGCTCCTGCTCATCCCGCAGCTGAAGTCTCTTTAAAAGTTCTTTTTTGATTTTTATCTGCTCGGAAAGCGATTTCTGTTGAAAATTCCTATGCTTCTTATCGGCCAGTTTTTGCAGAAAAACCTTTTCCCGGATCAGGTCATTCAGCATAAAAAAATTATCAAAAAGTTCCTGGTATAGTTTGTAATTGATCTTTGGCAAGGCTTGCCACTTGTGCTTCAAGGCTACCAGGTCGTCGAGCGAGTTTTCATTGAGATTCTCATCCATGTTTTGCAACGACTCTAGCAGCTGCCGACGTTCAGCAAGGTTTTCTTCCAACCCCTTACTATCACCAGCCTCTATTTTTGTTGCAGGTTTATCTCTCCCAAATATCTTTGAAGTCTGCTCTCGCCACCTCCCGGTCAACTCGATTCTTATTTTCCGAGGCAGGTCTGGCAGGGCTTTCCATTCCTGCTGCAGCACTTTTGCCGGTCGCACCGCCCGCTTCAGGTCCGAGGCAGCAAGCTCTTCCATCTTCTTGATCAGCGCCTCATATTGCGAGATCGTATCCTTCATCAGCGCCTTCCTGCTTTCAAAAAAAGCATTTCGTCTTTCATAAAAAGACGACCTAAGCTGGGCAAAATCTCCCTCTATCTGCCCAATATGTGCTTTCTCCACACTTCCAGTCTTTAGCCATTTCAGCTGTATTTCCTGCAGCTTTTCAAATGCTACCTTCCAATCTTCCTCCTCTTCAATAGCCCTGGCTTCTTCCAGCAATGCCAGTTTAATCTCACGGTTTTTTGCTCGGTTTTGGGATATTAAGGTGCTCAGTTCTTCCTCATAGCTATCTAGTAGGGCGAACAGCGGCGCATAATCCCCCAGTGCGTCCACGCGCTGCAGATACTCCCGAAGGTGAATCAGTTTCATCAGGTAAGAAGCTTTGTTGTCAGAACCATCAATGGCTTCTGCCAGGGCTTTTACTTTGTTTGTGGCAATCTCGAACCTGGCTTCATAGCGGCTAAAGGGAGAGGCATCGTCTGCAAATACGGGGCCTAGCTCTCTTTCAGGATATGCAGGGCCACCTTTTAGCCAAACCATGTCATTCTTAATAATTCCTTGAGGATGTAAATCCAAAGCTTTGCATTTTAAGATGAAGTAATTTGTTTAAACCATCGATATATGTTGTCATAGCAAATCACCGGCACAACGGCAAACCTGCACGATAAAACGTAATATGAAGAATTACCGCCACTTGGGCGTCCGGGCGGGCTATCTGTTACAACTACGGGCCTGGCTTATCCAGCCCATGCCGTGGTTTTCACGCCTATCCCTGACGCAACAAAATGCATCAAATGAATAATAAGCCAAAACCATATCCAAAATTTAAGTTTTAGATGCGAAATCTCGAATAATCATAGCTGGCTTATCAACTGCAAAATAATTAATCTAATATAAAGAACAACCATAAATGATATTTTTTGCATATTTGTACAGTAAAAAATACCATTATGAGTACTGATAAGATCATTTTTTCAATGGCAGGGGTAAATAAAATTTTCCCTCCCAAAAAGCAGGTATTAAAGAACATCTATTTATCCTTCTATTACGGCGCTAAAATCGGTGTCCTCGGTTTAAATGGCTCTGGTAAATCTTCCCTGTTAAGAATTATTGCAGGCCTTGATAAAAACTTTCAGGGCGAGGTCGTTTTTTCCCCGGGCTACACCGTTGGCATGCTCGAGCAAGAGCCTCAGTTTGACGCCCAGAAGACAGTAAAAGAAGTCGTAGAAGAAGGGGTACAAGAAATTGTAAACCTGCTGAAAGAATTTGAAGATATAAACCTTCGTTTTGGCGACGAAGATATTTTGAACGATCCTGATAAGATGGACAAGCTCATTGCTCGCCAGGGGGAAGTCCAGGAAAGACTTGACCACCACAATGCCTGGGAGCTGGACAACAGGCTGGAAAAGGCCATGGATGCCCTGCGCACCCCACCCGCAGATGCTAAAATCTCCACCCTCTCAGGTGGAGAAAAGCGCCGTGTGGCCTTGTGCAGACTACTGTTGCAACAGCCCGATGTGCTTTTGCTCGATGAACCCACCAATCACCTGGACGCTGAATCGGTACACTGGCTCGAGCAACATCTGCAACAATACAAAGGCACCGTCATTGCCGTTACGCATGACAGGTACTTCCTCGACAACGTAGCAGGCTGGATCCTCGAGCTCGATCGCGGCGAGGGTATTCCCTGGAAAGGCAACTACTCCTCATGGCTAGAACAAAAGCAGGATAGGCTGGCGAAAGAAGAAAAGACAGAATCAAAAAGGCAAAGAACATTGCAGCGCGAACTCGAGTGGATACGCATGTCGCCGAAAGGAAGACAGGCCAAAGGAAAAGCCAGGCTCACTGCCTATGACCGACTTATGAGTGAAGACGGAAAGCAGAAAGAAGAAAAACTTGAACTTTATATACCGCCGGGCCCTCGCCTCGGCTCAAAAGTAGTAGAAGCAGAAGATGTGGCCAAGGCCTTTGGCGATAAGCTGCTCTTCGAAAACCTTAGCTTCTCACTGCCCCAGGGTGGTATAGTGGGCGTTATTGGCCCCAATGGAGCCGGAAAAACGTCCTTGTTCAAGCTTATAACCAACAAAATTGACCCCGACCAAGGCACATTCGACATCGGTACAACGGTACAAATAGGGTATGTGGATCAGGAGCATGACAACCTGGATCCGCAAAAGTCAGTTTGGGAGACCATCTCCGGAGGCAACGAGTTAATAGAGCTCGGTGGTCGCCAAATCAATTCCCGCGCCTACGTCAGTAAGTTCAATTTTAACGGCGGCGACCAGGAGAAAAAAGTAGGCATTCTTTCGGGAGGAGAAAGAAACCGCGTACACCTTGCCGTAACCCTGAAGCAAGGAGCCAACCTCTTACTCCTTGATGAACCGACCAACGACCTGGATGTAAACACCCTTCGTGCGCTGGAAGAAGCACTGGAAAACTTTGCAGGCTGTGCTGTCATCATTTCTCACGATCGCTGGTTCCTCGATCGTGTAGCGACCCATATACTTGCCTTCGAAGGTGAATCGCAGGTCTACTTCTTTGAAGGCAATTACTCCGACTATGAGGAAAACCGCAAGAAACGGTTAGGCGATGTAGAACCTAAAAGAATAAAATATAAGAAACTTGCTTAAGTCACTGAAGTTCCTGGTTTTGGACCAACATTAAGAATCAGGAACTTCAATGATGCTCTTCCAGTTCAGCTGGTAAGGTATTTTCCTTTTCTATCAACTCTAGTTCCTTTTTTGTAAAGGAGGCATTTTTTAATCCATCAAGATTCGGCTGCCCCGCATCTACCCAGCAGGTATACCACATATCAGCAATCATTTTCACAGAGGCTCTCATTTGCCGCTCCACCTGCCCTGCAAGCATCTGATGATATGCCTGTGAAAATTCTTCGGAATACACCTTCATTATGGTAGCCCCACGCTGTTCAAAACTAAATTTTTTATCGTCAGGAAACCGATTGGAAACATCTGATTCAAAAGTAAAAACAGAATCCAGCGCCAGATGTGCACTGGCTACAGCCTTCCAGGCGCTTTCCTGGGTGTTGTTTATATAGGAAGCCTTGCCAACAAAAAAATTATAATTTTTAGCGTAAAGCTCCGGCAGCCGCGATTCCCACAGTCCGTGGATCCCCCGCTGGCCCGTCAGTTGCCCATTGTAATTATGTGTGGTATGGAGCGGAACATGTGCATCAGCTATATAATGACCCATATCTGCCGATAATCGAAGGATCTTTTTTGTATCTTTTGCATTAAAAGCTTCAGTTAATTGATGCTTCATCAACTGGATATGCCAGGGTACAACACCATGCGCCATCAAAGTATCTTCACCATACTTGTCTATCGCTTGCTGCCAATACCTGGGCATCTTATATAACGCGCTATCCCCATAAACATCCAGGTCAATAAAGTGACGCGGCGCCTCACCTACCACCGCGTATCTGCGTTTATCAGGATTTACCGAATTTTCAATAAGATATTGATGGTGCAGCTTATAAAAACCAAACATTTCGGGCGGTAAGCTGAATATAGCCATTCTGTTAATCATGTAATGGCCATAAAAACCCCAGCCAAATACATCAACCTGACAACCTCCATAAAGGAAAATGGCACATAAAGCGATATACTTTTTCATTAGCGATACGATTAAAAAATATGGCTTGACTGATGTAAAGCTATTCGATCAAGCTATGCGCTGACCAGATGATATCAAGAGCAAAATAAATTGATTGGTAAAAATATTTGCCTTCATTTCAAAATTATTGATAACTTAGGTTTTGTTAATAAAAATAATTGTAATAAATTTGCAGACTGAAATCTAA
>LXQK01000184.1:0-40174 GCA_001683905.1 Marivirga sp. ANT-B6 | reverse complement strand
TAATACCATATATTAAAATCATTCATGGCAAATCATAAATCTGCATTAAAGAGAATCCGGGCGAATAACGTTAAACGTTTAAGAAACAGATACCAGGCTAAAACGACGAGAACTTTCATTAAAAGATTGAAAGAAACCACTGATAAGGTGGAAGCACAGGATCTTTACAAGAAAGTGTCTTCTATGCTGGACAGACTTGCCAAAAAGAACGTTATCCACAAAAACAAGGCAGCCAATAATAAATCGAAACTAGCTCACCTGGTGAATAGTTTATAATATAGCTTATTTTCTGGCGCTGCCAGAGCCTAAAATGGCTTTACCTTTGGATGAGGTAAAGCCATTTTTTATTTTTTTCAAAACCAACTCTTTACACCATCATATAGGACTTAAACCTTTTACAGGGAAAAAAGCTTCTATTAGAGATGGACGCCGAAAAACCTTCCCATAACCTTAAAATATTAAGCTGGGCCGAAGAAGATCGCCCGCGGGAGAAACTCCTGTTGAAAGGAAAGGCCTCATTATCCGACGCAGAACTTATCGGTATTCTAATCGGCTCAGGAACCCGCTCCCTAAGCGCCGTAGATCTTTCAAAGCTAATTTTAAAAGAAGTAAACCATAACCTGCATGAGCTGGCGAGGATGTCTGTCAGCGACCTTCAAAAATTTAAGGGTATTGGCGAAGCAAAAGCCATCAGCATTGTGAGCGCCCTCGAACTGGGGCGGCGACGAAAGGATAGCGACCATAGTAAAAGAACTCGCATAACCAGCAGCCACGACGCCTACCAATGTATGCAAGCCGAGCTACTAGACCAGCCAAATGAGCTTTTCTGGATCCTCATCCTCAACAGGGCAAACGATGTGCTTAAGAAAGTCCCCATCAGTTCAGGAGGTATGGCAGGAACAGTGGCTGATCCAAAGGTGATTTTTAAGGCTGCTTTGGAACATCGGGCCTGCTCCATTATCCTAATGCACAACCACCCCTCTGGCAATACAAAGCCTAGCCAGGCAGACATCCAGCTTACCAAAAAACTCAAGGAAGGAGGAAACTTATTAGAAATACCGGTATTAGATCACCTGATTTTCACGGATAATGCCTATTTTAGTTTTGCCGATGAAGGGATCTTATAATGTCCTACAACGCATCGGAAATAACGATACAACAATCAATGGGTAAGAAAAAATTATTGTGGTTGATATTAATCCCCCTGGTCATCCTTATCATAGGCTATTCCTTTTGGGGAGGAGCAACAAAAGAAGACTATATTCAACAGATTCAAAATAAAAGAACCGAACAAAAAGCCTTTATGGCCACGTCTGACCTATCGCCCTTTACGAAAGTGGAAAAAGAAAATTTCAAAGGCCTCAGCTATTATTCACCCGATCCAGCCTATAAAGTGAACGCCCTAATAGAAAAGTTGAACCAAAAGGAAACCTTGGTTCTGGCTACCAGCAAAGGAGAAGAAGATATTTACGAAAAATATGGCTACGCCACCTTTACCTTAGGGGGTACCGACCAGCGACTTCTTTTACTTCGCCAAACTGCTGGCGAAGGCGAAGACCAGCTTTTATTGCTTTTTTCTGATGAAACCAGTGGTAGGGAAACTTATGGTGCAGGCCGATACCTCGACCTGGATATACCAGCGCGAAAAAGCCTGGTGATAGATTTTAACCTCGCCTATAACCCATATTGCGCCTATAATGGCGATTATAGCTGCCCCCTACCCCCAAGAGAAAATAATCTACCAATAGCTGTATATGCCGGTGAAAAGGTTTATAAAGACAAATAAAGCCCCAAATGGTCATTTAAACCAGTCGATAAAATTTCAATTCTTCCCCCTTACCTTCCTTCAGTCCCTCATTATTTTTGTATACCCCTTATGGATAGCAGCCGTCGTTTCCGCACACAACTGCAAGACCGCATTTATCAGGGAAAAACGAAACGCTGCTGGTATTGAAAATGAATGAACGAGGGTCACCTGTGCTCACAGGTGGCCCTTTGTTTTGTTTTTGCATCTTGTCCCTGCTCAGAGCTTCCGCTATTAATTAGTTGCCCAAATCTCTCCGCACCTCCTTCATCTTATCGTTTAACATCGAGCCAGTAGATAGCCGCCTTTCAAGCTGATAAATTAAATCCGGCAATGCAGCCAGCTTCATTTTAAAATTACTTATTTTTGCCCTCTTATACCGATCAATAAAAGCGATTTTAACATGAAGATTTCCTTAAACTGGCTCAGGCAATTGATAGCTATTACAAAACCTGCCGATGAAATAGCTGCTTTACTTACTGCATCAGGCCTTGAGGTAGAAAGCGTGGAAGTTTTTGAACAGGTAAAAGGGGGGTTACACGGTATAGTCATTGGTGAAGTTTTGACGTGTAAGAAACACCCCGGAGCAGACAAGTTAAAAATAACGACCGTTGAGGTGGGAGATCATACAATAGTGCCTATAGTATGTGGTGCTGAAAACGTGGCGATAGGGCAGAAAGTCGTAGTGGCAAAGGTAGGCGCAACGCTATATCCATCTAAAGGAGAAGCATTTACGATTAAGAAAGCTAAAATTCGGGGAGAAGTTTCCGAAGGCATGATCTGTGCTGAAGATGAAATAGGCCTGGGTCAATCGCACGCTGGCATCCTGGTCCTTGACACGCAGCTGCCAAACGGTACTCCTGCAGCGGCATTTTTTAATTTGCAAAGTGATGCTATCTTCGAAATAGGCCTCACACCCAACAGAGCTGATGCCGCCTCACACCTGGGCGTGGCGAGGGATCTGCAAGCATTAACAGGTGAAAAAGTCTCCTTGCCCAACCTGGATAAATTTAAGGTGCAGAACCATGAGAAACCTATCGCTGTAACAGTAGAAAATTATTCGGCCTGCCCCCGCTATTCTGGGTTGACGATTTCGAGGTTGACTATACAAGAATCTCCTGCCTGGCTTAAAAGCAAATTGATGTCTATTGGATTGTCCCCTATTAACAATGTGGTAGATGTCACCAATTATGTGCTTCACGAATTAGGGCAACCATTACACGCCTTCGATGCGGCTAAAATCACTGGTGACCAAATCATCGTAAAAACAAGTAAGGAAGGCGCCACCTTTCAAACCCTTGATGAAAAGGTAAGAAAACTAAGTGGTCAGGATCTGATGATATGTGACGCGGAAAACGCCATGTGCATTGCTGGTGTCTTTGGAGGTCTCCATTCAGGTGTAAGTGGAAGCACAACCAATATTTTCCTGGAAAGTGCTTGCTTCTCTCCAGATTTTATCAGAAAAACTGCACAGCAACATGGCTTAAAGACTGATGCTTCGTTCCGGTTTGAGCGGGGTACAGATCCTGAAATGACGGTCTTTGCCTTGAAAAGAGCGGCAATGCTCATCGTCGAACTAACAGGAGGTTATATATCTTCTGATATCATCGACGTCTACCCTGAAAAAATACCTCCCTTTCAAATCAAGGTAACTTACAAAAATATCGATCGACTTATAGGAAAAAAAATCCCTGAGGAACGGGTTTTACAAATTCTGGAAGGCCTGGAAATTTGTATAAGGGATAAAACAGCGCAGGGCTTTACGGCTGAAGTTCCAGCTTATCGGGTAGACGTACAACGTGAAGCGGATATCGTAGAGGAGGTGTTGCGCATATATGGTTATGATCATATTGAAGTACAAGATTTTCTCAGCAGCGACTATCTGGCAGAATTTCCTGCGACGGACAAAAACAAGATCCAGTCAAAGATTTCAGATCTTTTGGCTGCTTCTGGCTTTTCTGAAATCATCACCAACTCCCTGACCAAGCCTCTGTATGCTGAAAAAGCGACGGGTTTGAACCCTGATGAAAATGTGACCATTCTCAATAGCCTGAGTGAAGACCTTGCCGTGTTGCGTCAAACCCTATTGTTCTCTGGCCTTGAAGTAATTGCCCACAACCAAAACAGGCGGCAGAAAGATTTGAAGCTTTTTGAATTTGGGAAACATTATTCCAAAAAACACGCAAAATACGTCGAAGAAAGTCACCTGGCTATATTTTTAACGGGAGAACTGCAGGGGGAATCCTGGCAGGTGAAAAATAAGCGTGTCGAATTTTATGATATGGCTGCTATAGTTGATAAAATTTTGCTTAGATTTAACATAACAGCTTATCAAAACGCGCCTTTACATGGGGGTGGCTTTAGCTATGGGCTGGAAATTATGAAAGGTAAAAATGTTTTGGCCAGGCTTGGAAAGGTTGATGACCAGCTTACCAGGCTCACCGACGTAAAGCAGAGTGTTTTTTATGCCGATATTCGGTGGGACCAGCTCTTAAGAATGAAAGATGAAAACCTTATGCTACACGAAGTATCAAAATTTCCTGAGGTAAGACGTGATCTTTCGCTTGTTATCGACAAGCACATCATGTTCGATGACGTGAAAGCTGTAGTACACGCCACAAAACAGAAATACATTACCAGTATCAATGTGTTCGACGTATATGAGGGTGAAAAAATCGAGCAGGGGAAGAAAGCATATGCTTTAAGTTTTATTCTTGAAGATAAAAATAAAACAATGACCGATCAGGCCATAGATAAAACCATGGAAAGCCTAATGGGTTCTTTTGAGAAAAACCTAGGTGCTATAATCAGGAAATAATATGAACAAGGAGAAACTAACACTGGAACTTCAAACCTTAGAACGAAAGCTCATGCTTTTGCTTAATGAACATGGGTCGCTGAAAGGAGAGCTGGAACATGTGAAGGGGGAAAATGTAGAGCTGCGGAGGGCCCTTCAAAACCGGGAAGAGAAAATAAATAGTTTTCAAAATCAAATTAAAATCACTAAAATTGTAGATAGTATAGCGGTGGGTAAAGACCAGGAAGACGCTAACCAACTTAGGTTAACAATTAACGAGTATATCAAAGAAATTGATAAGTGTATAGCTCATTTGAGTGACTAATCTTAAAACTATCTCAATGGGAGAACTTTCAGTAAAAATAAAAATTGCGGATAGAGAATATCCGATGAAGGTAGAAGCAGAGGACGAGGCCAAGATACGGGCTGCAGGTAAGCAAATCAACGAAAGAATGAAGGCCTACAGAGACCGCTTTGGCATTGATGATAAGCAAGACTTATTAGCGATGGTTGCGTTTGACTGCCTGGTAGATGCCATGCAGCCCGAAAACAACCATGATGGAACAGATGTTGCCGTCGTTGAAAAAATTTCGGCCTTGCATCATTTAATTTCACAAGCCCTTTAAAATATCTATTTACTGAAACAATAATACCTATTCTTCTTTGACTTCGCAAGTCTTCCTTCTTGCTGTGCTATGCAGCTAAATATTTAAACATAAAAAACAGATATGGAAGAATCGATGTATATCCTGTTTGCCGCCCTTGTAGGGTTAGGAATAGGAGTTGTGATTGGTAGGGTGCTTCTCAAGAAAGCGAACAAAAAGAAAGAGAACCAGATACGAGAAAAGGCCAAGCTAATTATCAAAGAAGCAGAGCTCACCGCGGAGAGTACAAAGAAAGAGAAGATAATTGAAGCGAAAGAAAAATATCTGAAGTTAAAGTCAGAATTTGAAGAAGAAGCAAACCGCAAGAAAAACCTGATCATTAGCAATGAAAATAAACTCAAGCAGCGAGAGCAAAATCTTTCCAAGCAGATGGAACAGATCAAGCGCAAAGAGGCTGAGTTAGACAGTGCAAAAGAAAATGTCACCGCGCAGCTGGAAATCGTCAGTAAAAGAAAAGAGGACCTTGATAAAATCAAAGTGCAGCAGATTTCTCTCCTCGAGAAGGTAGCCCACATTACAGCCGACGAAGCCCGTGAGCAACTTGTTCAGACCCTAAAAGATGAAGCACAGTCCAAAGCTTCCTCTTATATCAAGGACATCTTAGAAGAGGCGAAACTTACAGCTACCAAAGAAGCAAAAAAAGTAGTGCTGGAGACTATTCAACGCACGGCTACAGAGCATGCGGTAGAAAACTGTGTGTCGATTTTTAATATCGAAAGTGACGATATCAAAGGGAAAATCATCGGTCGTGAAGGCCGAAATATCCGGGCACTTGAAGCAGCTACAGGCGTAGAAATCATTGTAGACGACACCCCTGAAGCAATCATTATTTCCGGATTCGACCCTGTAAGACGTGAAGTAGCCAGGCTTTCCCTGCATCGCCTGGTCACTGACGGAAGGATACACCCTGCCAGAATTGAAGAAATCGTAGCTAAGACTCAGAAAAATATTGAAGAGGAAATCATCGAGATCGGAGAAAAAACGGTAATCGACCTGGGGATTCACGGTTTACACCCTGAGCTTATCAAGTTGATCGGGCGGATGCGTTTCAGATCTTCATATGGCCAAAATCTTTTGCAACATTCAAGAGAGGTCGCCAATCTTTGCGCTACCATGGCGGCAGAACTTGGCCTGAATGCCAAGCTGGCTAAACGGGCAGGCCTTCTGCACGATATTGGCAAAGTATGGCCAGAGGAGCCCGAACTACCTCATGCGGTTTTAGGAATGGAACTGGCAAAGAAATACAAGGAAAATCCCGAGGTATGCAACGCCATCGGTGCCCACCACGATGAAGTGGAGATGACATCGATGATATCTCCTATTGTACAGGCATGTGATGCCGTTTCAGGATCACGACCAGGGGCTAGACGGGAGATCATTGAGTCATATATTAAAAGATTGAAAGAACTGGAGGCGCTGGCGCTAAACTTTGATGGTGTAAACAAATGCTACGCCATTCAGGCGGGGCGTGAGTTGCGCGTGATGGTCGACGCTGAAAATGTCTCAGATGACCGCGCCAGCTTGTTATCATTTGATATCTCTCAGAAAATCGAAAAGGATATGCAGTATCCGGGCCAGATCAAAGTAACGGTAATCCGGGAAATGCGAGCTGTAAGTTATGCTAAATAACCCGATCAGGTAAAAACCCTGCCGATGTAGGTCACAAAAAAAACCACTGGTATCCGGTGGTTTTTTTATTTAAAGAATTTTTTTTTAAGCAGTTACTCTTGATTTGAGCGCTTTTACCATCGTTTCACCCAAGTTGGCCGGAGAGTCTACGACATGGATGCCGCATTCTCTCATGATCTTCATCTTGGCTGCTGCCGTATCGTCTGCACCGCCAATAATTGCACCCGCATGACCCATTCTTCGGCCGGGAGGAGCTGTTTGACCAGCAATAAATCCTACCACTGGCTTGGTGCCATGTTCTTTGATCCAATAAGCTGCATCTGCTTCCATACTACCGCCTATCTCACCAATCATAATAATACCTTCAGTTTCAGGATCTTCCATCAATAATTTCACAGCTTCTTTTGTGGTAGTTCCAATGATTGGATCTCCGCCAATGCCGATACACGTAGACTGGCCTAAACCTGCTTTGGTCACCTGGTCTACCGCTTCGTAGGTTAATGTACCTGAACGCGAAACAATTCCTATTGTACCTTTCCTGTGAATGAATCCTGGCATAATGCCCACTTTAGCCTCATCAGGTGTAATTACACCCGGACAATTTGGCCCTATCAGCGTTACATCTTTACCGTTTAAGTAAGTCTTCACCATCATCATATCTTTAGTAGGAATACCTTCGGTGATTGCAATGATTACCTTTATACCCGCATCAGCAGCTTCCATGATCGCGTCTGCAGCAAATGCCGGAGGAACAAAAATAATAGACACGTTAGCATTGGCTTTTTTTACGGCTTCAGCTACGGTATTGAACACCGGCTTGCCAAGATGTGTCTGGCCGCCCTTACCGGGCGTTACACCTCCAACAACCTGGGTACCATACTCAATCATTTGTTCTGCATGAAAGGTACCTTCTGAACCGGTAAAACCTTGTACAATTACTTTGGAATCTTTATTTACCAATACGCTCATATGTGTCTGTTTTTTTTATTCGCACAAAAATAAAACATTTGCCGGCTTTAACAAAAAGAATATGCTACCGAAGAAATTTTAAAGGAATTTATAAATACAAAATGCCGACTTTATACAAGCCGGCATTTCCTGGGTGGTTCAAACTGGTGTGTTTGTGTTTAAGTATTAATTTTTTGCTATTCCTGAAATTTCTTTCGCTCTTCCTTTTCTATCAATAGCTGATACATAATTGATGCTAACCGCCTCTGTTTGGTTTTTATATCCTTTTACTGTAATGATTAAGGTATCCGGCTTGCCTTTTATTTTAAATTTCTTTTTGCTTATCATCAGCGCTTCGTGAGGCGCAACTACTCGCGATGAGCTGAACTTATTACCTTCCAATACCTGCCTTAACTTTGCCTGCTTATCGGAGCTTACACTTTCATCTTTTTGTGGAGAAAACATCTTTCTTGCTTCTTCATAGATATCCTCCCCATGAAGAGACGTTCTGTTGATGGTTTTACCATTCTTTTTAAATTCAAATTCAATGGTCTCCAAAACTAATTCCTCATCGCCATAATTGATAAGGGCCAAATTTTCGACCTGACTGTTATAGCCAGTTTTCTTTTCTTTTGCGCTTTGCTCATACCTGAATTCTCCTGGATACAATTTAATATCACTGGTACTGATATCTTTTGGGGGAGCAAAAAAGCCGGTTGATAATGCGATTGCAACTAATAAAATTTTCATGATGTGTTTTTTTAATACTTGGTTTTTTTAATTACTTAACTTAACGGTACTTTGCTATACAAGGTTCTATCTTTTACATATTATCTTGTATTCTTTTTTAATATTCTAAAGATGCGTTTCTTTAGGTAAGGGTTGCATGCAGCATCGGAAATATTTTTAGATACTGAAACTTCACTTTCACCCACTATTCCAAGAAGTATGCCACTCGAAAAACAGCCTTCCAGGAACCTGGAAGCCTATTTTTAAATATTACCTATCCCATCGTCGGACAGGACTGTTCGAAAACGAACATTCCAAGCCAGCTACAAATCTACTGTCGTTCTTACTTTAAAATCATGTAATTGTGGTGTTTATAAGACATGCCTAAGCATTTACCCCCTTTCGAAGGTTTATTAATTATCGAACCACGCTATCTCGCCAAAAGGTAAATTGAAATGCGTTAACGAGGAAAGGAGTAATCTCCGGGCGTCGTTGGTCGACATCCTGGCGGAGCAGTATTTTTGATAGAAGGCCTGGAGATTGCAAATTTTAAAAGAATAAAATTCCGCCATGGCACCACATTATCGAGGTAATGAAGCAATCCTGATCTCTTTTGTATGGATGAGCCACTGGCGCCTCCTATCGAATACGCTGTGCAGCGTATATTTCAAAAAACTATTTCCGAACCACGCAAAAAAGGTCAAGGCTTGTGTCGCCATCATCAGAGAGCAAATAATCTTTATAAGATATCTCTTCCACCAACTGGCTATTGCTATTTTTTAGTTTGTTCCTATTCAAACGATTTAATAAATCGTAAGGAATACGTAGTAACCAACTAGGCAGTCGATGTTGCAGGTTCAGAATATCAAAACGAGTTATTTTTTCAACCGACTTCTTATTGGCTTGATAATAATCCATCACCTTTTCGTTTCCAGTGATGCCCATTACTTCTACCTCACGGAAGATGCTATTTAAGATATCTTCAAGTCCTTTGGCTGTATATTCCCTGATATGCCACGGGTTTCGGGTGAGGGTCATCTTGCTGTTTGGCGTCGTAAAAATAGCTTTACCACCCGGCTTTAATACGCGTTGGATTTCTTGTAGAAATAGTTGATCCTGCTGAATGTGCTCTATCACCTGAAATGAAATAACAATATCAAAGGTATTGTCTGCAATGCCTTGAAGTGGTGGCACCACGGCCTGTCGGAAGGTAATATTCTTAAATTGCTTTCCCAGCTGCTCAATTACATGGGTTATTTTATCCAGGGCTACATATTCTTCACTCAATGGCGATAATAATTCTATCCCCCGGCCTTCGCCGCATCCTATCTCCAATAATTTTCCTTTTACATGCGTTTTAGCTAAATAATAAGGCTTTAACAAACGTTGATGAATCGGGTTATCAGAAACTAAAGTATCAGATGCAATTTCAGTTGTGTAAATAGACATTTTGGAATTAACTTTATTATTATCTGTAAAATTAGCTTAATTTTAATAGAATGATATAAAAGCAATCTGATTATAATGATTTATGAAGAAAAAATATCATACGATCAATGGATCAGTTGCCTAATTTTTAGCTTTTTATTTCCATCAAATTGGTCAGTTCGTTGCGAACGGACCCCATTAACTTTGACAGATGAACCATAAAATTTCCTTCTTTGCCCTCATTATACTGATCTTTGACTTGAGTGTGTTGAAGGCACAGGTGCAACTTTCCAGGCAAAATGTTTTCTATCAGTATGACCTTACCACCCCTGTACAGGTTCAACATAAAATAGCCGTAGGCAACGATTCTGCCTATGTATATGTAAAAATTACAACGCCGTCAAAGGCTTCCGAAGCTTACACCATTTCCTATGCATTGAAAGAAAGCTATGATGGCGAAAATTCGACCTTAAAAGGTATTGTTGGTGTAAACGATCAAATTGCAGCAGAAGGCGCCAATGCCTTTTATAAAATCGTAATTCCTTCCACGGGAGGCAATGCCTTTGTGTTACTAACAATAACCAACAACGCAGGAGAGACATACTATTTTGATATGCCTATCCGGCATGAAAAAGACTTTCCAAAAACCAGCTTACTGGTGATGGAGGCGCAACGTGAGATACCCGTCTTTGATGATTATATTCATGAAAATGATCGTTTTCGCGTAGTTTCCTTTGGAAAAGAAGTGCAGCAGGTACATTTTTTTCATTATGGCACTGCCTTTTCACCCGCTCTCCCACCCATGGCTACTTCAGCAGGGAAAGTGCAAAAAGATATGACGATCGACTCTACTTTTTCCTTTTCTACCCGGAATACGATAGCCATTCAGAAAAGAGGACTCTATTTCATTCAGGAAGATTCGACTTCTTTAGAGGGAATCTCTATCAGGGTAACCGATCGTTATTTCCCTCAGATTGCGCGGGTAGAAGAAATCACTGACCCATTGATTTACATTAGTACTGCCAAGGAAATAAGAAAATTAAAGAGTGCTGAAGAAATTAAGAAAGGAATGGATAGGTATTGGCTGGATATGACGGGGTCACCTGAAAGAGCAAAGAATATCATCAAAGACTATTTTACCCAAGTGGCCAAAGCTAACCACTTATTTACTACTTATAAAGAAGGGTGGAAGACTGACCAGGGACTAGTTTTGATGATATTTGGCAATCCCGACGAGGTATACAAAACGGAAAACGCAGAGGAATGGATTTATAATAAAAGTGCTTTGATGTCGAAAATTAGGTTTACTTTTGCAAAAGTTAAAAATATATTCACAAATCAGCATTACGACCTGATCAGGAACCAAAGCTATGACAAAGAGTGGTTTCGAATGGTCGATATGTGGAGAAAAGGAAGGCAGGAAATTTGAAAACTGGTTACTACAAAACGGAAAGGGCATCTTCAAAAGATAAAGACATCATTTTTGGCACACGGGCAATCATAGAAGCAATCAATGCCGGGAAGGAAATCGACAAGTTACTGATTCAAAAAGGCATGAGCAACGAGCTTAATTTAGAGCTTTTAAACCTAGCAGCCCTGCACAAGATTCCTTATACAACGGTACCTTTAGAAAAGCTTAACAGCATTACGCGTAAAAACCACCAGGGCGCTATCTGTTTTCTGTCAGCTGTTACTTATGCTTCATTAGATAATATCATCAGCGAATGTTACGCCAAGGGAAAATCACCTTTTTTATTGATATTGGATAGAATTACCGATGTGCGAAATTTTGGAGCAGTAGCAAGAACTGCGGAATGCGCTGGTATCGATGCCATCATTATTCCCGGTAAAGGAAGTGCACAGATCAACAGCGACGCGATGAAAACTTCGGCAGGCGCGTTAAATTTTATTCCTGTATGCCGGGAGGCGAACTTGAAAACCACCATTACCTATCTCAAAGATAGTGGCATCCAGGTAATAGCCTGTACAGAAAAATCTGATAAATCTGTCTATGAGGTAGATTTCAAACCACCCACTGCTATATTAATCGGGTCGGAGGAAGACGGCATATCGCCTGAATATCTTCGATTGGCCACCGAAAAAGCCAGGATACCAACCGCCGGAAACATCGATTCACTCAATGTTTCAGTTGCTGCCGCTATCATTATCTTTGAGGGACTGCGGCAAAAAAATCTTTAATGGTATTTGAATTGTCTATAAATATTCGCTGCCTTTTTTAGATTTTACATCACTAGAAAATTGACGGAACTTTACTTCTTCATCTTTTTTACAGATCAGTAGTACATTATCGCATTCTGCTACCAGGTAACCTTCGAGCCCCTGCAGCACAATTAGTTTATCTTTCGGCCCCTTGATGATGCAGTTTTTGCTATCATAGACGAGCGCATTGGCGTCGACGACATTGTGGCTATCGTCTTTTTCTTTAATTTCATGCAGCGAATTCCACGAGCCTAAATCAGACCATCCGAAATCACCCATAATGACAAATACATTGTTGGCTTTTTCCATGATGCCGTAATCGATAGAAATATTTTTACACTGTGAATAAGCCCGCTTGATAAAATCATCTTCAGTATCGCTATAGAAATGACTCTTCCCTTCTTCAAATATTTCAGCCATTTCGGGCAGATGATGTGTGAAGGCGTTTACAATAGAAGCAACGTCCCAAATAAATATCCCGGCATTCCAAACAAAATCCCCGCTCTCCAGAAATTTTTTAGCTAAATCGAGCTGCGGCTTCTCAGTAAAAGTTTTTACTTTTTTAAGCGGATCCAGCGTGTCCTGGTGGTATTGGATGTATCCATACCCTGTTTCAGGCCTGTTAGGCTCTATGCCCAAAGTCACCAGAATATCATTCCCCGAGGCGGCGTAAACTGCTTCTTTTAGGGCATCATTGAATTCCTGCTCCTTGAATATGGCATGGTCTGAGGGGGCGATAATGACTGTTGCTTTGGGATTCTTCACTGCTATTTTATGACAAGCATAAGCAATACATGGCGCAGTATTTCTTCGCACTGGCTCAAGCAGAATTTGGTCTTTGGTAAGGGAGGGCAATTGCTTACTCACAAGCCCCTCATAGGTCTCATTGGTGACAATGTAGATATTCTCAGCCGGGCATATCTTCAGAAACCTGTGGTAAGTCATCTGTAGCAGCGACATGCCAATACCTAAAACATCTAAAAATTGCTTTGGATTATCGTTCCTGCTATATGGCCAAAACCTGCTTCCAATACCACCCGCCATGATGACCACAAAAGTATTTATATCCACGCCTTTATTCACCTCATTTCCCATACCTAAAAAATTAGATTATTCCTTCTTTTAATATATCATGTAAATGTATAAATCCCACCACCTTTTTTTGATCTGTGACAATCAATTGAGCGATGTTGTTCTGCTGCATAATATTTAAAGCAGCTACAGCAAATTCCCCTTTTTCAACTGTTTTCGGCCTTTTAGTCATGATATCTAATCCCTTCAAGTTGCTTAAATCGGTGTATTTCTCCAGCATTCGTCTTAAATCTCCATCTGTAATGACGCCAACAAGTTCATGATTATGGTTTACAACTGCTGTCGCCCCCAGTCTTTTGGAGGATATTTCAACAATTACCCTGCTCACTTTGGCATTTTCATCTACAATTGGTAATTCATTATTGGGATATATATCTTCAACTTTTAAATATAGCTGCTTTCCTAAAGCACCACCTGGATGGTAGCGGGCAAAGTCCTGACTGGTAAATCCGCGGGCCTCCAACAGACAGACGGCCAGCGCGTCACCGAGGGCAAGATGAGCAGTGGTGCTTGTAGTTGGTGCCAGGTTATGTGGGCACGCTTCTTCCGCAATGGTAGCGTTAAGTACATGGTCGGCTTGCAGGGCCAGGAATGAGGAGGTATTGCTCACCAGGGCGACAAGCTTTGCCCCGGTTCGTTTCAATAGGGGTACTAAAATTTTTACTTCGGGGGTATTTCCACTTTTAGATATACAAATAACGACATCATCTTGCTGAACCATGCCTAAATCGCCATGAATGGCATCTGCGGCATGCATAAAGAGTGCTGGTGTTCCAGTAGAGTTTAGCGTGGCCACGATTTTATTGCCGATAATGGCGCTCTTTCCCACGCCTGTTACTACAACCCTTCCTTTAGTTTCTAAGATTTCTATCACACATGCTTCGAAACCATCGTCTATATAACCAGCCAGATTACTTATCGCATTTGCTTCATTTAAAAGCACGTTAATAGCTATTTTCTTAATATTTTTAACTAAATTCAAATTATCCAACGTTATTCCCTAAATTTGAACAAAGATACATAATTCATCCAAATATAATAGTCGGTAAAATTTCAACTTTACGACTGGGTTTTTTTTAAATTAATTTTTAAAACTCACCAATTATATTAATTTAGATATGCCTTTTGTGATACGCTGGTAGCAAGGGAAAAACGAACGCTTTCAGATATTAAATAAGGCATTTATTTTTTGCAGGATTCTAATATATAGATATATAAGATGTTATCGACAGAAGTGACGAAGTTAAAAGAAAAATTAAAAGAGGTGTTTGGCTACGGCCAGTTTAGGGGTACACAGGAAGCTATTATTAATAATATCATGTCGGGCAGGAACACTTTTGTGATCATGCCTACCGGAGCAGGAAAATCGTTATGTTATCAACTGCCTGCTATCATGCAGGAAGGTACTGCCATAGTCATATCTCCTTTGATAGCGTTGATGAAAAATCAAGTAGACCAACTTGTCGCAGTAGGTGTAAATGCACAATTCCTCAATTCCACCCTTTCAAAAACTGAAATCAACAGGGTAAAAAAGCAGACGTTAAATGGGGAGGTGAAACTTCTTTATGTGGCACCTGAATCGCTGACAAAGGATGAAAATGTTGAATTTTTAAAATCCGCTAAAATCTCCTTTACCGCTATTGATGAGGCTCATTGTATTTCAGAATGGGGGCACGACTTTCGCCCAGAATACCGCCGAATAAAATCTATCATTGGGTTGATAGGTGATATGCCCATTATAGCGCTCACGGCTACCGCCACGCCTAAGGTACAAATAGATATCCAGAAGAATCTTCAAATGGAGGAAGCAGACCTTTTCAAATCTTCCTTCAACCGAACTAACCTGTACTACGAAGTGCGAGCCAAGCACCAAACCAAAAAGCAGGTCATAAAATATATCAAAGGCCATAAAGGAAAATCGGGCATCGTCTATTGCCTGAGCAGAAAAAAAGTTGAAGAAATTGCCGAACTGCTGAAAGTTAATGATATCAAAGCAGCTCCATATCATGCAGGACTGGAAAGTGGTGTACGTATGAAAAACCAGGACGACTTTCTTAATGAAGAGGTCGATGTAATCGTCGCTACCATTGCCTTTGGCATGGGTATCGATAAGCCAGATGTGCGTTTTGTGATCCATTACGACACCCCTAAATCATTAGAGGGCTATTATCAAGAGACTGGAAGAGCAGGAAGAGACGGCCTGGAAGGCAATTGCCTGATGTTTTATAGCTATAATGACATTCTAAAGTTGGAGAAATTTAACAAAGATAAGCCTGTCACCGAAAGAGATAATGCCAAAGTGCTCTTGCAGGAAATGTCTTCTTATGCAGAGTCTTCAGTATGCCGACGAATTCAACTTCTTCATTATTTTGGAGAACATATGCAAAAAGACTGTGGTTTTTGCGACAACTGCATAAAGCCAAAGGAGAAGTTTGAGGGCATGGACTACGTTTTATTAGCGCTGGAAGCGTCTAAGCAAACCGGAGAAAGGTTTGGCATTGCGCAGTTGGTAACAGTAATACGCGGTGCCAACAATGAGTATGTAGAAAGCTATAATCAGGACAAGTTAGACGTTTTCGGTAAAGGTGCAGAACATGATGTTGAATTTTGGAATGCTGTTGTGCGACAAGCCCTCCTTTTTGAATTTCTGGAAAAGGATATCGACAATATTGGCGTTCTAAGATTGACGGATAAAGGAAAAGAGTTCCTTGTTCAACCCTATCCTGTTACCCTTTCTAAAAATCATGATTTTAGCAATAAAGGAGAGGAAGAAGAGTCTGAAAAAGAGGTTTTTGTTGCCAAAGCACATGATGTAAATCTTTTTGAGCTGCTCAAGGGCCTGCGAAAAAAGATAGCCAAAGAAAAGAATTTCCCTCCATATGTCATCTTTCAGGATCCTTCATTGGAAGAAATGGCAACTACCTATCCTACTACCAAGGAAGAGCTAGCTCAGATCAATGGTGTGGGCATGGGTAAGGTTATCAAATTCGGCATCCCGTTTTTGGCAGCCATCAGCAAATATGTAGAAGATAACGATATCATCACTGCATCCGACGTAGTCGTAAAATCGGCTGTGAATAAGTCTAAAGTTAAGATCTTCATCATTCAGCAAATAGACAGGAAGATTGACCTGGAAGAAATTGCTGAAACAAAAGATTTAACCATGGGCGAATTGCTTGAAGAAATAGAACATATCTGCTACTCCGGCACCAAACTCAATCTCACCTACTATATTGATCAGGTACTTGATGAGGAAAGACAGGAAGAAATATACGATTATTTTTTAACGGCAGACACAGATAATATTCAGGCCGCCTTGCTGGAGTTAGGAGAGGATGACTATACAGAAGAAGAACTCCGGTTGATGAGAATCAAGTTCCTTTCTGAATACGCCAATTAAGCGTTGTAAATTGTGCGTAATTATTCATCGATGGCTATAGCAAAATAAGGAGATCATGCATATTCTAATTATCGGTTCGGGAGGTAGGGAGCATGCTTTTGCATGGAAGATGGCCCAAAGCCCCAGGTGCAAAAAATTGTTTGTTGCCCCGGGTAACGCTGGCACAGCATCCATTGCTGAAAACGTGGCTATATCTCCTTTGGACTTCGATTCCCTGGGCAAATTTGTTGATGATAATCATGTTGAACTTGTGGTTATTGGACCAGAAGATCCATTAGTGGCAGGATTGGCAGACTTTTTCGAGGCAAGAAATGTAGCCGTAATAGGTCCGGGGAAAGAAGGGGCGAAACTGGAGGGAAGCAAGGATTTTTCGAAGGATTTTATGCTCAGGCATAATATTCCCACGGCTGATTATAAAACCTTTTCGGAAGATGGCTACGAAAAAGGGCTCGCCTATATCGATCAGATGCATCCGCCAGTAGTACTGAAAGCAGATGGTTTGGCAGCTGGAAAAGGGGTCATTATCGCAGCAACAAAAGAAGACGCTAAACTTGCCCTTTATCAGATGCTAAAGGAGAAGAAATTTGGCTCAGCAAGCGCACAGGTTGTTATTGAAGAGTTTTTAGAGGGAATTGAACTTTCTGTTTTCGTCCTAACAGATGGCGCTAACTATGTGCTCTTTCCGGAGGCTAAAGATTACAAAAGAATTGGAGAACACGATCAGGGCTTAAATACCGGAGGTATGGGTGCAGTATCTCCTGTGCCATTTGCAGATGATATATTCTTGGAGAAGGTGAGGAAAAACGTAGTGCAGCCTACCATTGACGGCTTAAAAAAAGATAACATTGCCTACAAAGGCTTTATTTTTATCGGTTTAATGAATGTGAACGGCGAGCCTATTGTTATTGAATATAATGTTAGAATGGGCGATCCGGAAACGGAGGTAGTCATTCCTCGCATACAGAACGACCTTGTCGACCTGTTTATGGCAACAGCAGAGACTAGTTTGAACCAGGTGACCATGCAAATAGATGAACGATATGCTACTACGGTAGTTTTGGTATCAGGCGGTTACCCTGACGCCTATAAAAAAGGACTGGTAATAACAGGTCTGAAAGAAATTAGCAAAGGATTAGTTTTCCATGCGGGAACGGCTCAAGCCAACGATACCATTGTTACCAATGGGGGGCGGGTGTTAGCCATGACTGGTATGGGAAGTAGCCTGCAGGAAGCCCTGGACATCGCTTATGAAGCGTCGCAGCAGGTTTGCTGGGAAGGTTTATATTATAGGCGAGATATTGGACAGGATTTAATGGCTAAAGTGAAAGAAAAATTATAAATTGGAAAAACCTAAAACAGCCTCGCCGCAGCATTCGCTTCGGCGGTATTGTTTTTTTATATAAAGCTAGCAATGTCGGGATGTAAATCATGTAGTT
Source organism: Marivirga sp. ANT-B6 (assembly GCA_001683905.1). Taxonomy (GTDB): domain Bacteria; phylum Bacteroidota; class Bacteroidia; order Cytophagales; family Cyclobacteriaceae; genus ANT-B6. Next base: position 22,026 of record LXQK01000184.1, on the reverse strand, counting down.
CCGGTAGTGGCACCGAGGTCGCTGTTGACGGATGTAAGAATAATGGCGCGTGTCAGACCGGAGGTTGTAATAAAATGAATGTTTTCGACTGGCTTTCCAACATGGACATGCCGGTTGCTGATATATTCGATATAGTAGAAGTTCGTTTTAAGAATGGACGAAAAGAATTTTTTTGTAATAAGGAAAAGCTTACGTTCGTAACAGGTGACCCTATAATAGTTGACGTACCCAATGGACATCATCTTGGATATGTCTCTCTACAGGGAGAGCTTGTACGGCTTCAAATGCAAAAGAAAAAAATCAGCTACGACGACAATATCAGAAACATATATAGGGTAGCTACCGGCAAGGATCTGGAAAAATATGACGAGGTAAGGAAGCGCGAAATGCCGACTTTATTTCGTACCAAGCAGATTATCAACGACATCAAGCTGGATATGAAACTCTCCGATGTTGAATACCAGGCGGATAACAGCAAAGCGACCTTTTACTATTCTGCAGAAGATCGGGTTGATTTCCGGGAATTGATCAAGCTTTTGGCAGGTGAATTCAAGATCCGGGTAGAAATGCGCCAGATCAGTTTGAGGCAGGAAGCCGGAAGAATAGGTGGTATTGGTTCTTGCGGGCGGGAATTATGCTGCTCAACCTGGCTGTCTGACTTTAAAAGCGTATCAACCACAGCGGCGAGATATCAAAATTTATCCCTTAATCCTAGTAAGCTATCCGGGCAATGTGGTAGGTTAAAGTGTTGCTTGAATTATGAGCTAGAAACCTATATGGACGCCCTAAAAGGTATACCTGAAGTTGAAAGGCCATTACAAACTCAAACAGGTGACGCCAGACTGCAGAAGACGGATATTTTCCGAAAAATGATGTGGTTTGGCTACGATCAGGAAAGTACCTGGTTTCCTGTGCCTGTTTCCAGGGTAGAGGAGATTATCGCCCTGAACAAGAAAGGCATAAAACCTGCATCGCTCACCATTGATACCCTTGTAGAAGAGGAGCCTCAACCATTGAATAGCGACCTGGAAAAGATGGATAAGAAATACAGCACGCCAGCCAGGCCAAAAAAGAAAAAGAAGAAAAACAGGAAGAAACCATTGAATAATAATGGACCTGACGCTAAAACAAATACGGTACAAACAAAGCCTGGAAGGAAATGAAATTGAGAACTGCGCTGTTGATTTTACTGCCTGCCTTGATATGGATGGGGTGCGACGATAAAAGGATTTTTGAAACGAATGTAGATATGGAAAACAAAAGCTGGGTAGCTGACTCCATACCCTCTTTTGAATTCAAAATTACAGATCCTCAGAAGAAATATAACTTTTATTATAACGTAAGAAATACCAATGCCTATCCCTACCACAATTTATATGTCACCTACTATTTAGAAAATGACAAAGGGGAAGTGATCAGTACGAACCTTCACAATTTAGAACTATTTGATCCTAAAACGGGAAAGCCTACTGGAAGTGGATTAGGGGATATCTATGATCATCAGATTAAGGCATTGTCCGATTACAGATTCCCCAGTGCAGGTAGTTATACATTTAAGGTACAGCAATTTATGCGAATGGAGGCATTACCTGAAGTTCTTTCCGTCGGCATTAGGGTGGAGGAATCCGAATCAAGGCAGTAAGCCAGCTTTATTTAGCACGTGCTTTGAAGAGCTTGCCCGCTTCATTGCTGATCAGCATGTCGTCATCATTGAAATAAACCAGCGCCTCGGACTGGCCGCCTCTGGCAAAGTTGATGCATCGGTCAGGGTTCAGGAGTAACCCATCTTTGCTCATCTTGAAAAGGTAAATTTTGCCGTATCCTAATAAAGCTACGCTGCTGCCGTCAGGACTGATGTCTGCTGCGGTAATCATGGCTTTGAGGTAGATTTCCTGAATTGGCAGCGCTTCGTGTACGCCAGGCTGATCGGGCAAAATATAGTGTTTGACGCATTTTTCTCCGCGATTTTTGGAAAACAAATGAAGGCGTCCTTTTGACCAGAAAAAAGCCTCAGTGTCGAAGTTCATCTCCCCTTTGGGAGGAGGAAAACTATCCTGATCGGCAAAGTGAAAAGCAATGGTATCAAGGATTTCCTGGTAGGGATTGTATTTGTAGATGCGCAGATTTTTCCGATCGTTGAAATTATTGCCAAAATCTCCAATGTAAATATTTCCTGCTGTGTCCTGTGCCAGATCTTCCCAATCCGTATTGCGTAGGTTTTCAAATTCCAGCGTTTTTAGAAGCCCTTTATCCAAATCGAATTTGAATAAGGCAGCCCTGCCGCCTCCATCTTCATGGGTCCAAAATTCCCCTGAGCCAGCCAGGGCCAAACCTGAACTTTCGTTAATCTCTGAAGGAATACTTGCGACGCGTTCTACCTTGTATGCCCCTTTATTTCGTTCAAAATCGGCAGGTTCTGAGCCACAGCCGCAGATCAACGATCGAAGATATATAAAGATAGTGAACAGCTTAAATTTAAGCATTGTTTTCTGCCTGATTGATAAACTTAAGGACCTTCTCCTGAACGGCTAATTTGTCATGCCAATACTCCCTGCTATAAAACATCTTATACTTCCAGTTTTTCTCTTTGAATGCGAAAGGCAAATAAACATGTGGTTCTTTTACAGAAACACTTTGGTGGTATAAATCGTCGTCCGTAACAATTAAACCAGTTACTCTCGAATTACTGGTCACAGAAAGATCGGCAAAAGGAACCTGCTGGGAGATTTCTACGCCGGAAAATGACGTATCACATTGCATGATTTTCTTCTTCAAAAACCATTCTGGATTGAAAGCTCCTGGTTCGGGTAGTGTCGGGGTATACTTCCCTTCCGATACATTGAGCGCATAAGCCAGGTACTTCCTGAGTAAGCCCGGTCCTTCGTGCTTGCTGTCGGTCACTTTCAATTGCTGAGGATAAATGCTCGACACGACATAGATAGAATCTTTTGCACGCGTCACAGCCACATTTAATCTATTTTCGCCCTTTTCCAGGTTCAAAGACCCAAATTGCATGCTCATTTTTCCGTTCTTATCCGGCGCATAGGCAATGGAAAAGATAATGATATCCTTTTCATCACCCTGAACATTTTCGATGTTCTTCACAAATAAAGATGCGGGTATTGTGAATTGCCTTTCCAATGCCGTCTTTTCCAGTAAATCCATAATAAAACCCTGTTGGGTAGCATTAAATGTAACTATACCGATTTCCTTTTCTGGACAAGCTGCCAACAGTTCCTCTACCAGCGCTACAACTTTCTCCCCTTCCACCTGATTGATTTGATTTTCCCACAAACCATCTACCTTGATATATTTAATAGCTGGATTATCATTATTTAAATCAGCAAAAGCAGGCAGAAGCTTTAGTTTACCTTCATAAAAATGTTGATTAGAAAAATCTATTAAATCCAGAGAGCGGCTTCTGTAATGGCTGCGGAGCTGCACCTGCATGAGGTATTGCCGCGCAAGGTCTAATAACGAATCCACCTCCTGTGCAGGTTGGTCTTCAGCCTCGTCCTCCCATCGAACCCTGTAAAGATCGAATGGGCTAAGTTGTTTATCATCACCGGTGATCACAACCTGCTTTCCTCTAAACATGGCAGGAATTCCCTTTTCAGCAAAGCACTGTGAGGCTTCATCAAATATCACCAGGTCGAAGATTGGCTCCATTTCAAAGAGAGCGGACACCGACTCGGGGGAGGCCAGCCAGCATGGTACCAGATTAAACAGCTCCTCACCGAAGGTTCCCAATAGTTTCCGGATTGGCCAGATATTCCTTTTTTTACTTACCTGGTGTTGCAAGTCACGGTAGGTGACACGATGTTTCAGTCTGTTATACTCCACATCCTGATACGTTCTTTCTCTGGCCTTTAACAAGAATATTTCCTTGCTGATCGTTAACTTTTCTTCCACACATTGTTGCATCTCCTCCTCCATCATTTGCAGTTTTTGAGACGTAACAGCACGTAAAACCGGATATTTTGTCTCTATATGGCCGATCCAGGCCAGGCGTAAGCTATTCTGAAACAGCGGTAATGTATCATCGAAGTTATCTTCCACCGCATCATACAGGCGTTCTATCACAATTGCCTCCTCAGGCGCCAGCTGTTCTTTCAGCAGGTCGAACTCACACATAGCATCAAAATCCCGTTGTAAAGTTTTCTGTAGCTGCAGGGCCTCCTCTTCCTGGTGTAAGAGCACATGAAGCTGTGCTGGCATCAGGTATGCTTGCCAAAATGCCATCTTTTCAGGAACGACTTTCACGATAAACTCACACATAGCATCAAAATCCCGTTGTAAAGTTTTCTGTAGCTGCAGGGCCTCCTCTTCCTGGTGTAAAAGCACATGAAGCTGTGCTGGCATCAGGTATGCTTGCCAAAATGCCATCTTTTCAGGAACGACTTTCACGATATCCAGTAAAGTAATAACACACTGCTTGAAATCGGTATAGGTTAACGATTTTACATTAAAGTACTCCTTAAAATTCCTTACCGTACCCACGATGATTCTGGCATCCAAAGCCTTCTTTTGATAATAGAACCAATTTTGGAGGTCAATCTTTCGATAGCTTTCAGGCAAATCTACCAACCATGGTTGTTCTTTAAGTTTGGTAAGGTTATGTTCCAGATTAAGCCTATTATCGATTTTTTCGACAAGTGTGTTGAAGCCTTTTCTATTGTTGGGAAGACCATTGGCAGCCAAAACACGCTTTAAGAAATATTTCTCTCCGGAAAGAAAGATCCACTTCAGGTATTTAAAGACATTTTGCCTGAGGTCCATCCTCTTCTGAAGTACCTCCTGAAAGCTGCCAAGATCGTCAGAAGCAAGGCTCAGCTCGGGCCCTTCTCCATTGTAACAACCCATGATGACCCGTTCCATGTTCAGCAACCACAGAGGCTCCATCTCCTTTTCAGGATGGTCCATAACGTGTTGAAAGTATTGAAAAGCTGGCTCGACATCTAAAAGCGTGAGCATTTTCAACATGTCTTCTTCTTTTGAAGCAACGGCTGCGGCTATGTTCAGGTCGATATTCGTGTGGAGCACAAGTGCTACTTTTGCTACAATTTCTTTCTGGTACACCGGAACGTCATGTATGATCTCCTGCATGATCCGCAATTCATCGAGTCCATATTTTGCAAAGTTCTTCCGCTCCTTCCAGGGAAAATCCTTTCCCATGAGTTTATGCGCATAAAAGGCATTCCTTTTAAGCTTTTTCACAAAAGCGCCGACCTCAGGAAAGGTAAAGTGGCGGTATTCTTGTTTAATATTGATCGTAGAGCCATCTATATCAGACGTTAGGTAAAGCTCTTTTACAGATACACCGCATTCCTTCTCATCAAAAAGTGCATGACGAAACTCCTCGAGCTCCTCTGTCAACTGGTCGATCCTCCGACTGGTTTGGAGGAACTGCCTTTCTATATGAATTGCGTCGAGTGAGTTGTTTTTATGGCTATATTCTATGATCTTATTGATCTGTTTGTCAATCTGCTGATAGATGATCTTTCTGTCGTTTTTAAAGTCATGAACAAGTGCTACAAAATCAGCCGCTTCAACTTCGCTAAGCCGTTTATAGACAACATCCAGAGCGGCACGTTTCTGGCATACCAGCAAAACCCGGCGACCTCTGGCCATATAATCGGCAATTAGATTACAAATAAGCTGGCTTTTCCCGGTTCCGGGAGGTCCCTGAATGACAAGGGAGTTCCCGTTTTTCACTGCTTTAAGGGCATTTTCCTGAAAAGCATCCATACTGAAGGGCGTAAAAGTTTGCTCCTCTTTCACCTTAGAAAGATAACGGTAGGTGTCGGGCGGGGCATTTTCCTGTGCCGTTTCGTCCGATGTAGACCTCTCCATGAAGAAATCTGTGATATCTTCCAACTTATCATTATCCATCATGGAAATATAATCAGGAACAAGGTACGAACCGGCTTGAGGAAATATTCCCAAAACTGCTTCAGGAAATAATTTAAGTTTTCCCACCTTTTGAGCGGCGTTAAAGTCAGCCTTTTTATAGTTTTCGAACGATGCTAGCTTATCAATAAAATTCTCTTGATTAAAGTTGACTACTACTGGCCCGTCTTTAAAAAGCTGGTATAGTGCGGTTCTAAAGACAACACTATCTTTATCCAAACCGTCGAGGTCATATTCCAAAAATCCCTCGTCAAGCTTTATTTGATTGTAAAACGCATAAGCCAGCAGAAAACTTTTGTTGAGGGATAGGCTTACATCTTCGCGAAGGCTAAGTTTCCATTGATTGTTTTCTTCAACCAATTCTACAGGAAAAAATATCAGCGGACAACGGACCGGTGTACCGTCGGCAAACATTCCCCGTACAAAGGGCCAGCCCACATACAGATCTTTGGCACCTCGCTCTTCGAAGATAAATTTTTCGATCCGCTGCAATTTTTTCAGCTGGTGGCTCAGCTTGTTTACGAGCGCTGTCCGCACGTCAACAACCTCGCATAAAGAGATCTTATTTTTCCTTTCGATGAGCTCCTCAATGATAGAAAAGGAGGGTTTATTATTTAAAAAATCAAAATGATGAAGGTCTACAAACTGATCAGAAATCAGGCGCATTAAAAGTAAAGAACGATTATTGCCACTTAAATTTGTAAGCCTCCGCAAATACGATTGAAGGATTTTGCGCATACATTTTTGTCTTCCGAAGTAGAAAGATAATAAATATAAACCATAAACCAGATGATATAACGCCAGCAGGCCGTTTTCTCTCTTTTTTATAACGTAAGATACGGGCTGATTTTGTTGTATTCATTTTCTCCCACAAGCTTTATATTCTTCAGATCCTCCAGGTCTAGAAATAGCCCATGCTGACTTCTATAAGCAACGATTACCTTGGCTAGTTTATAATTTATATAGGGGTGCGCCGCAAGATCTTCAGCTGAAGCTTTATTGACGTTGATTAATTGCTGCTGAAAATTATCCTCAATTTGAGTGCTTTTATTGAGCTTTTCTACTACTTCGTCGGATAGTCCATAGACCTCCTGATATTGTTGCTTATCAATAAATCCACCCAGCAAATCACGGTATTTAATTATTCTTGATGATAAAACCGCCCCAATGCCATTGATCTTCTTGAGTTGGGCGGTATCAGCACGGTTGACGTCGAACATCAGAGCGATCGGCTCCTTTTCTTCGCTGGAAAAGGGAACAAACTCCTTTTTCTTAAATTCGGGAAGATTCTCGGGAAGGTCGATATATGGTAATAACCGCTCAAAGTCCTGGACTCTAAATCCATAGATTTTCATCAAATCGTTTTTAGTCCGGAACTTGCCACCACTCTCGCGGTATTTGATGAGTCGTGCAGCAATATGAGCGGGAATACCCATTTGTATCAAGGTCGTCGCAGTTGCAATGTTGGGGTCAAAGGCGTGCATGTCGGCTAGTAGTGGCGTAGTAGCGACTTCCTTTTCCATTGATGCAGCACTTTTTTCCATTTCAAGCACCAGTTGCTCTAATTGCGCATGATCTGCGGAAAGGTCGATGGTCGGTGAAATGGCATGTTCATATACCGAAAGAGAAATAAAAACAAGCAACATCAAAAAGACCAGAATCACAAAACCATTTGTCTCGGCTTTTGAAGAACCGAAATAGTTTCTAATCCAATGTTTGATCCTTCCCAACATCGCTTAATGGGTTATCAATACCGAAGTGGATACCAGATGATGTACCAGCTAATACCAAAAAATTAGCTATATGCCGTCAAATCATTGCCGCTCCTCTACATCGTCATTCTCCGCAAAAGAATCAGGTTCCGGCTTTGGTGGCGTAGTTAATACCTTGTAGAAGAAATACCCTGTAATAATCGTAACAGTAGATTGTACTACGATCATCATAATTAATGCCGCACTTGTCATAACTTTTCCCTTTCAGATTTTTCTCTTAAACTCGTAGCCGTATATACCAGAAAACATATAAATAGAAATAAGCCTACAAGCAAAAGTCTGGATGCATCAACATAAAGTATATTATTCACAAATGATCCTGTTGCAATTTTATCGGACACGTTTACACTATCCCCTTCCTGAACAATAATCCGCTGATCTTCCTCGAACGTATAGGTTTGTAGAACGGTAAGTGAATCAAATGTGTTTAAATTGCCAATCAAACTTTTATCTACAGGCGCAGGCTTAATCCTGTTCACTTCATTTCTATAGTAGGAAATCGTCTTTACGATCTCCATTGTTTTTTCTCCTGTTGGTTCTTCAGTAATAGCAGCTACAGTGCCTGCGACCTCTGACTCAAAAAAATCTGCAAAGTAAGACCGGTTAGCTATAAAAGCTTTATTCTGAATTTTACCTATAATACTGGAGGGATCGAATTCCCAATTTCCTGAAATAGCGCCTTTCCAATCGTTGTTTAGGGGTTGGATCAGCGACGCCACAAATACCACCAAAATAACAAACGGCGTTACAAATTTAATAATAGGTTTGAAGATAATCGGCAAGGTAATATCAGACCCTCGATTAAGTTCATCCCAGCCTTTATTAATACCAAATCTCCACGAGAAGATAATACTTTCCGCAAGTGCGAATATCACCAGGGAAACCGTTCCTGCCCAATAATCATATTCTCCCAACACGCCCTGCTCATAAAAGTAAACAGTAGGCAAACCTAATAAAAGTACCAGCGAGCCAAACGACCAGGCCGACTTGTTTCTTGTCCAGCCGAACTCATCACTCATAAAGCCCATCCATGGCGTACCCATGGCCAGCGAAGACGTTATTCCTGCAAAGAACAATAGCCCGAACCAGGCAACACCAGCTATGGTTGATAATAGTGGGCCCCATTGGTCGAAAAGATACGGCATTGTTTGAAAAGCCATGGCAAAACCTGCATTTTCTTTCACCCAGTCTAAACCAAGATACCCTACAGCAATTGGTATAACAATGGACGCACCCAATACAATTTCTACAAAGCCGTTCATCCAGCCTGCCGACATCGCATTTAAAGCGATATCATCGTTCTTTCTTACATAGGAAGAGTAGCAATGAATGGTGCCCATACCAACAGACAAAGTAAAAAATATCTGTCCGGCTGCGGCCAGCCATACCTTAGGATTAGTGAGGCTATCGAATTGAGGTTCCCAAAGGAAGTTGACACCTAATAAAGAGTCGCAATCTTCGCAACCCGCTGGAGATCCGGAATCGCCTAATGTCAGCCCGCGTATGGCCAGGAAAGCGCCAAAACCAATCAAAAGCGGCATGCCTATCTTAGCAACTTTTTCCACCCCATCTTGTAACCCACGGGATAAGATATAGGTATTTAAAGCAAGGCATATCAGGTAGAATATTACTGCTTCGTAGGGGATTCCTGTCGTAGAAACACCAATATCCGTATATGAGTTAAAAAAGGCGGCAACCTGACCCTGATCCATCCCACTGAACGTCTGACCTATGGAGTGGAAGACATAGGAAAGTGTCCATGATTCAATATAACAATAATACGCTGCTACTGCGATGTTAGTGAATATCCCGAACACGCCAAAATACTTCCAGAAACGTAGGCGGGTCATATTGTCCAGGATAAACGGGGTAGAATGGTTTCCAAACCGACCGCCATAGCGACCCATCGTCCATTCTATCCATAGCAAGGGAATACCCATAATCAGGAAACAAATGATATAAGGAATAATAAAAGCACCACCTCCATTGTTTACTGCTTCAACCGGAAACCTTAGGAAGTTACCAAGACCTACCGCATTACCGGCCATTGCAAGGATCAAACCTACCCTGGTTCCCCACGATTCTTTATTTGCGCTCATTCGCTATGATTATATTTTTATAGGTGAAAAGACAGGTTTTTATAGGAAGATCTAAAAGATTTAAGGCCTGGTAAATATATGCTGTCTGATGATTCATAATTGAGAATCGGAAATTAATAATCTTTTTATTACAAGCAAAATTAAAGGTTGATTAAGATACATCTTCTTCCACGAGATCTTATTAAAGGCGATAAAGAAGAACTTTATCGAATTAATTTAATGAATAAAGTGAACCATATTCTTTGTTTTAAGCGTTAGCAAAGGGTCAATGGAATATAAACACATCGTTACTATTTATAATTTTTCTAAATAAGAGCAATGTATGTCCTTTTAATTATATACCCTTTTATAAAACCCTTTTATCATATATTTTTGCATGTTCATCTTAGCATTTTATGCACAAGTCCTTTAAAGCAATAAGTTTATCCTATGGCAAAGCACCTATTGAAATCAGGGAACTGGTTGCCTTAGATGAGAGCGCATGTTTAAAACTTCTTCGGTATTTTAAAGAGTTTACAGACTATACCGATGTAATGGTGCTTTCCACTTGTAACAGGACGGAGGTATATTATTCTTCTGAGGTAGATCAGAGTGAGACCATTATTAAATTGATCGGCATTCAAAAGAATGTAAAGGACATCGAACGCTTTCGTGCATATTTTGATGTTTATACTGTGCATGAAGAAGCCATAGACCACCTTTTTGCTGTTTCTATGGGTCTTGAAGCACAGGTGGTTGGAGATATGCAAATTTCAAACCAGGTAAAACGGGCTTACCAATGGTCTGCCAACGAGTTTTTGGCTGGTCCTTTCCTACATCGATTGATGCATACTATCTTTTTTACAAACAAGAAAGTGGTGCAGGAGACCTCTTATCGTGATGGAGCTGCCTCTGTTTCATACGCTGCGGCAGAGCTTGTGATGGAGCTAACCAACGATATCATCAATCCTCGTATCCTCATTATTGGATTGGGGGAAATTGGTGCAGATGTATGTAGAAACCTTTCGGGATCAAAGCCTAAACAGGTATATATTACAAATAGAACATTGTCTAAAGCAGAGGCTCTTTCTGAGGAATGTGGCTTTGAAATATTGCCTTTTGAAGACGTATATGATGCTATTGCCAGTGCAGATGTGATTATATCGTCAGTAGCAGGCAGCAAGCCCTTTATCACTAAAGCGCTTGTTAAGGAAATGAATATCGTTTCATATAAATACTTTATAGACCTTTCTGTACCTCGAAGTATTGAGACCGAGGTTGAAGAGCTTCCAGGTGCTTTAATTTACAATATCGATGATATCAAAGATAAGGCAAGTGAGGCTTTGGAAAAAAGGATCGCTGCCATTCCACAGGTGAAGAAAATCATTGACGAAGCTATGACGGAATTTCATGACTGGTCTAAAGAAATGGTTGTTTCGCCGACCATTCAAAAGCTAAAGGGTGCGCTGGAGCAGATCAGGCAAGAGGAAATGAATAAATATATGAAAAGCCTCAATGATGTAGAATCCCAAAAGGTAGATAAAATAACCAGGGGTATGATGCAAAAAATTCTACGGCTGCCCGTACTTCAACTAAAGGCTGCTTGTAAGAAAGGTGACGCAGAAACGCTAATTGACGTTTTAAATGAATTATTTAACCTTGAGAACCAGGTTGCTTCCGAGGAATAGGTTTTGATTTCATTTGTACCTGCCGGACATTTACCCTTAGCCTTCCATTAATAAATTCCTTCTACATGGACAGCAAAGTATAACGGCTACGTTATAACTTACCGAAAGGTGATCATGGTATCTTCTAAAATAAAAATTGCCCATTTGCAGGTTTAAATGTCAAATATAAGACTCTTGAAAAGTATTCTAAAAGCTAATGGACGATCATTCGTGGTCTTGCCGTATCTTCTACTATTATTAACATGTGCCTGGATTCCATCCCTCGCCAAACCTTCAACGGAAGCGGTTTCCCCTAAAATCCATGAAGAGATTCTTTTGAAAGACGAATACAAGATCATCAAGGTTGACAAAAATGGCGGAACCTTTTACGGTGTGGTCAATCATAAAAACAAAGAGATAATCCCTGTAGAATTTAAAAGAATCCACCCGATATCCTCGAGCCACCTGCTGGTTACAAATATCCACGATAAAATCGCTTTATATAATACCAGGGGAACAAAGCTAACGGCTTTTGAATTTGACGTCATCTCATCCTTTGACGGCGCTTTTTACAAGGTTGAAAAAAACGGAAAAAAAGGATTAATCAATAAGTCAGGTATCGCCGTTATTCCTGCCAGCTACAAAGAAATCTACATAAAAAGTAGTGCTATCCAAGTTCAGCCTTTTCCGATATGGAAGATCTTATCGGGGGAAAACGAAATTATCCAGCAATTAGAGTACGATGAGGTGAAACCCATTGGTGAACATAAATTTCTGGTGGTAGCGGGGAATCAGGCAGGTATCATAGACGAGCATAAAAATTTTATTTCGCCAGTAGTAGAACGTAGTTTTTCTTCCTTTAAAGATAACCTGTCGGTATTTAAATTGCAGGATAAATCGGGCGTGGTACAGGATGACGGGAAGGTCATACTTCAACCTCTATATGATTCAATCTTTATAGCAGGAAAACATTTACTTGCGATGAAACGAAACAAGGGTGATAACTGGACGATGTTTGATCTAAAAGGTGACAGCATCACCCGCATTCCGTATCAAAATATCAAGAAGCCTCAGGAAGGATACTTTCCAATCAAACGCAACGGGTCATGGGGATTTATTAATGAAAAAGGTGAGGAAATTATCCCTAATCAGTACGACACCGTAGAAAGTTTTATTGATAGCATGGCCAAAGCAAAATATGTTGGTTCATCAGGTGTAATTGATAAAGAAGGTGTTTGGGTTATCCGGCCGTGGAAGGATCAAATAGAAGACACCCCTAATAATGTATTCTTTTTCAAGCATGGCACGATCAGCGGATTGATCATCCCCGGTAATCAGGAAATCTACCAGACGGAGCATGAGTTCGTACAGCTCAATTCCGGCTTTTTAGTCAAAGACGACAATGGCAAATTTGGGCTGATAAGCCATAAAGGGAAGAAACTTTTGCCTATAGCTTACGATTTCATATCAGGCCTTCAGGAGGATTCCATCTACATCTTCCGGAAAGACAGCAAATACGGCATCATCACCAAAAATGGAAAAATCTTGGTGAAGCCTCAAAACAATTTTCAGGAGCTCTATCCTTTAAGTGAAGGGTACATGGGCGTGAAAATTAATGATAAATACGGGTTTGTAGACATGAATGGTGCCTTGCGTATTGCAAACCGCTATGAGGGTATTGGGGACTATAAAAATGGTATGGCGCCCATAAAATTATTGGGTAAATGGGGATATATCGATAAAATTGAAAGATTGATCGTACAACCATATTATGATAAGGCGTTTAATTTTTCTGATGGTATGGCCATTGTGATGAAAAACAAGAAGTATGGTCTGGTAAGCAGAACTGGCAAAGAAGAGCTTCCACTGCTCTATGATACCATTGTGAAAACGCCATCAAAAAAGTATATGATCTACAAAGATAACCAGGCTGGGCTGGTGAATGAAAAGGGAAGCATGTTGATATCACCCAAGTATGACCAGATTACCGATTTAAATAATGGATATGTGATCATTGAAAGAAATGGCAAATTTGGTCTGGTAACCGTACAAGGTGTGAATACGATCCCCTTGATCTATGAAACGCTAATTTATGATGAGATCAATGATTTGTATCTTGTCCCTCAAAAACAGGAGGAAAAGCGATTTTCATTAGACGGCGCTTTACTAAATTAAATAGTTCGTCCCTAATTGTTTTATAAAGCCGACGCTTTATTTGCCTCCATTTGCACGTAGATCATTAATACAATTTTCATCCAGTTCGGGTGCATCCCCGCCCAACGTATTGGTAAGCACGTTGCCAGTCTCTACAGAAAAGTGCATGAGACAATTCTTATTGTCACAGTGTCTTCCGTTTACCTCGTCCTGGTGAAATACCTGCATTGCTGATCCGGCATTGACTAAACCAAGGTTGTGGCAAAACTCATGTTTGATAACTACAGTTTCTAAGGTGCTGGTTTGTGGCTGGTTTAGCCCTCCAGAGAGATCTCTAATGGTCTTTTCAAAGATAGCCATAGAAGTATTTCTATAAGCCACGCCAAGGACTTTCGAATCATCATCGTTTTCACTGAATCCTGCATCGGCAAAAAACAAATAAGCACCGAGGGTATCGCTACGGGAATATACTGACCGATGGTCCCCTTCAATTTCTACCAGATCCTGAATAGAATAATGGCTAAGATTCGGGGTAGCGACCGCAGAAAATTTAAAAGAGATACCTTTAGACTTATTTAATCTACTTGCCAGAAATAATTTCACTTGATCTAATGCAGACTGCGTGGGCGAAAATCCCTCTACATATAGCAGTTCTATCTCCAGATGCTTGTATTCATCATTGGATAAAAGTTCAAAAGCACTTTCACCTATTCCTCGTTTATTTAAGATCCCCCCAAAATTCGTGTCGTTACCGCTAAAAGAATCGTCTTCCTTACAGCTGATCAAGAGCCCTATCATCATCAAAACAGTAAAATATCGCTTCATAGCATTTTCAGAAAAAGGCAACTTTGTAAGTTTCCCGCCAAACTTTGGATTCATAAACGAAATCAAATCGGCCAATGGATTTCAAAGGTAGCGTTAGATAAAAATGGCGGAAGAAACATCTGTTTCTCCCGCCATTTTCTCAGTCGGTAATAATTATCGTGTTAGATCCCAAGGTTTCCCTTTCTAAATGCCTCTGCGAGTGCCAAAGGCACCTCAGCCTCAGCCTCGATCACTTTTGCTCTTGCTTCCTGCGACAGGGCGCGCATTTCCTGCTCATTGGCTACGGCCATAGCTCTTCTTTCCTCAGCTCTGGCTTCTGCAACTTTTAAGTCTGCAGTGGCCTGGTCAATTTGCAATTTAGCGCCAATGTTTTCACCTACATCTACATCGGCAATATCAATCGACAATATTTCAAAGGCCGTACCTGCATCGAGGCCTCTTTCCAGCACAAGTTTAGAGATCCGCGCAGGATTAGAAAGCACCTCGCTATGTGTTTTGGTAGACCCTATCGATGTTACTATTCCTTCTCCTACCCGGGCTAAAATCGTATCTTCTCCGGCACCGCCTACAAGTTGCTGAATATTGGCCCGAACCGTCACCCTGGCGCGGGCAATAAGCTGGATACCATCACCAGCTACGGCTGCAACATTGGTTGTGTTTATAACTTTGGGGTTTACTGACATCTGTACAGCTTCAAGCACGTCTCTGCCCGCAAGATCTATGGCAGTGGCCTGTTTGAAAGTCAGATTGATATTTGCTTTATCGGAAGAAATAAGTGCTTTAATGACTGAGGGTACGTGCCCACCAGCCAGATAATGCGTCTCCAATTCAGACGATGTAATATGTAGACCTGCCTTGGTAGCGGTAATCATGGAGTTCACGATAAGTCCTGGTGGTACTTTCCTGATCCTCATGAAAATAAGCTCCAGCAGCCTTACGCGAACGCCCGAAAATATGGCGGTTATCCAAAGATTAAGCGGTACGAAGTAAAGAAAGATAAATATTAAAACGAGCGCTGAAACAACGATAAGGACAATAGAAATGCCTTCCATAGGATAATATTAAAATGTGTAAATAAAATATTTTATTCCAGCTATCACGCAGGATAATCTAGTGTCATGACAGCCCTTATTTTCCGTCGCGGCTGAGGCTCCCCTTTCCTTTGCCCCTATCTTGCCCGCCACCTGAAATTGCGTCGCGCATATCGGTATCTGCTTGAATATTTTGCATCTTGTAATAATCCATCACGCCGAGTTTTCCTGATCGAAAGGCTTCGGCAAGTGCTTTAGGAACTTCTGCCTCAGCTTCAATTACTTTAGCCCGGGCTTCCTGCGACTTCGCCTTCATTTCCTGCTCTACTGCAACTGCCATGGCACGTCTTTCTTCAGCTTTTGCTTCTGCCACCTTTAAATCAGCATTGGCCTGATCAATCTGTAGTTTTGCCCCAATGTTGGTTCCTACGTCTACGTCAGCAATATCTATCGATAATATCTCAAAAGCTGTACCCGCATCCAATCCCCGTTGCAGTACCAGCTTGGATATTTTGTCTGGATTTTCAAGCACATCTTTATGAGATTTTGCAGAACCAATAGAAGTAACGATGCCTTCGCCGACGCGCGCCAGGATGGTTTCTTCTCCAGCTCCCCCTACAAGTTGTTGAATATTCGCCCGAACTGTCACCCTTGCTTTGGCTACTAGCTGAATACCATCGGCTGCAACTGCTGCAACACTTGGTGTATTGATAACTTTAGGATTTACTGATATTTGAACGGCTTCAAATACATCTCTACCTGCTAAGTCAATGGCTGTAGCCTGCTTAAAAGTAAGGTTAATATTAGCTTTATCAGCCGAAATCAATGCCCTGATTACTGAGGGCACATTGCCGCCTGCCAGGTAATGGGTTTCTATTTCAGAGGTCGTTACTTCAAGGCCGGCTTTGGTAGCAGTAATCATTGAGTCTACAACAATTCTTGGCGGAACCTTTCTAATGCGCATGAAAACAAGCTCGAACAGGCCAACTTTCACGCCCGAGAAGATTGCCGTAATCCATAAATTAATGGGAACAAAATAGAGAAATATAAAAACACCAATGATGATGGCAATGATAATTACAATAAGAGAAATTCCTTCCATGTATATTAGTTGATTGGTTCTACAAAAATTTTATTGTCTTTGATTCGTATGATTTTAACTGCTTGGCCTGCATCTATAAAATTTCCGTTGGAGCTAACTTCATGGATTTGATTTTTGAATTCTGCCTTTCCGAAAGGCTTTAAAGATGACATAGTCTTTCCTACATCACCAACCCAAAGGTCATATTTATATTCATCATTTACGCGTGACTTGATGCTGCTATTTAAGGCAAACTTTTTGTAAATCCCGGCCTTCAGGCTGAAATATATAGCAACTACGGTAATAAATGAAGAAATACCTAATACGACAAACCCAACCGTGGTTCCGTAATTCTGAAAGCTTAGAAATATACCAAAACAAGTGAAGATAAAACCTAATATTCCTACTAATGTCGTCCCTGGTACAAATATCAATTCAACCAGGATCAGTATCAGTCCGAAGATTATTAACAAAACAACTGACAACCCCTCAAGCATAATTCAATATTTTAATATTGTCAAAAATAGGAAATAAAAAGCAATAAATTAATTCCTATTTTTTGAATGGTTATGGTTCATCCCGCCATACTACCTTTTGTATAAAAGTATCAGTAAGCCTTTGCAAAAAGCACCTTTTTTGTGGACGGATTCCCAGTGACCATACATTTTCCCTCTTCGTCAGGTTGATCTAACGGTATACACCTGATGGTGGCTTTGGTTTCATCTTTTACCTTTTGCTCTGTTGCAGCTGTGCCATCCCAGTGGGCTAATATAAAGCCACCCTTCGTTTCAAGCACTTTTTTAAATTCGTCGTATGTCTCTACAGTAGTTGTTTTACTTGCGCGGAGGGCCAAAGCTTTGTTATAAATATTTTGTTGAATATCGTCGAGCAATCGTTCTACTGTGTTACTTAATTGATCAAGGGCAATGGTCTCTTTGGTTTTTTCATCTCTTCGCGCCACTTCCACGGTACCGTTTTCCAGGTCGCGCGGGCCTATAGCAATTCTTACAGGTATCCCTTTCAGCTCATATTCGGCAAATTTCCATCCGGGCTTATGGGTGTCGCGTGCGTCGTACTTTACTGAAATTCCTTTGCGCAGCAATTCTGCTTTAATTCCCGCGACTTTTTCGGAAATGGCATTCAGCTGATCCTCGCCTTTAAAAATAGGGACGATTACCACCTGTATCGGTGCAAGTTTCGGAGGTAGTACCAGGCCTGCATCATCCGAGTGAGCCATAATCAAGGCGCCCATTAGTCGTGTGCTGACACCCCAGGAGGTACCCCAGACGAGGTCCAATTTACCTTCCTTATTGGTAAATTTTACATCAAACGCTTTTGCAAAATTTTGGCCCAGAAAATGGGATGTCCCTGACTGTAGCGCTTTACCATCTTGCATCATCGCTTCAATACAATAGGTATCCTCAGCACCTGCAAATCTTTCACTTTCCGTTTTTAAGCCTTTTACAACAGGCATAGCCATAAAATGCTCAGCGAAGTGAGCGTATACCTCCAACATCTGAACAGTTTCTGCAACAGCTTCATCTTTGGTAGCATGTGCTGTATGGCCTTCCTGCCAAAGGAATTCTGAGGTCCTCAAAAACAACCTGGTACGCATCTCCCATCTTACCACATTTGCCCATTGGTTTACTAGCAACGGTAAATCCCGGTATGATTGTATCCAGTTCTTGTACGTGCTCCATATGACAGTTTCCGATGTGGGTCGCACAATCAGTTCTTCTTCCAGCTTGGCATCAGGGTCCACAACGACCCCATTTCCATTTTCATCGTTCTTAAGTCGGTAGTGCGTAACAATGGCACATTCCTTTGCGAAACCTTCCACATGCGAGGCCTCCTTACTAAAGAAGGATTTTGGAATAAAGAGTGGAAAGTAAGCATTGCTATGCCCCGTATCTTTGAACATCTTATCCAAAGCAGCCTGCATCTTCTCCCAGATAGAATACCCATACGGCTTGATGACCATGCATCCTCTAACAGGAGAATTTTCTGCCAGGTCTGCTTTTTTTACTAATTCATTGTACCACAGGGAATAATCTTCTTCTCTTGTAGGAATTTCTTTACTCATTTCTAAAAATTATGATATTTGGTATAAAATTTGTTGCTTTCAAACTATCAATTATTGATGAATGACTTGGCAAATATATTGTTAATATTTTATTATATCTTAATGATGTTTTAGCCGTTAAATATATTAAATTACTGAAAGAATTTTAAAAGAAAGGACTCTATCATGAAAATACAAACTTACTTACAGGTTTTTGGTCTGATTGGAACCGTAATCTTATCGTCTTGTTCTGCGGGACAAGTGGCACAAAAAGGTGAATACGATGACATGTATTTTACCAAAGCAGATCGTAAAGCTTACAAGCGCGAGGTGCTGCCGCAAACAAATAACTCACCTGGTGTGACCGCAAAAAGTTATGATAGAGATTCATATCAGTACGAGCAGGAAAGCTATTCTTCCAAGACTGTCAACCCTGAGTACATCTCCCGGTATAATACTAATGACCAATATGTTGCTGAAGCACAAAATGCTGATCAGGTACAAGGGAGCTATAATGATGGTGAGTATTATGTAGAAAATTACGATGACGATTATAATAGAAGTCAGAGCAACCTTGGTGGTGGCATGAATGTATATAATTATTATGGTACGCCACGGTATAGCAACTTCAACAACTTCAACGCTTTCAATAATTTCAATAATTTCCACAGCCCTTTTTATGACCCATTCTGGGGACCTGGTTCATTCTATGATCCTTTCTGGGGAAGTGGTTTTAGGCCAGGATGGAATATCAATATAGGTTTCTCATCGTGGGGTGGTTTTGGTGGTGGCTATGGCTTCAACAATTTCTATAATCCGTGGGGAGGATATGGATACGGTTACGGAATGTACGATCCATGGAGAATGAATAGGTGGGGATTTAATAATTTCAACAGAGGTTTTAATCACGGCTTTAACAATGGATTTTATAACGGATATTATAGTGGAATAGGTAACAGACCGGTCTTTGTTGAGAATGCCAATTCTAACAGACGTTATGTATCGGGTGCAAGACCGAGTAGAAGCTCTGTAAATAGGGGCATTGCTGCAGATACCCGTAGGGTCCGTTCCAGTTCTTCTGTTATAGGTGATTCACGTAGGGTTTCCAGCAGCAGAAGTTCAGTCGATGCGTCTAATAGATATTATACAAGGTCAATAGGCTCAGCCACAACTGATAGACGAGGTGTCGAAGATACCAGACGTGTAAGGACATCATCAAGTAATGATGCAAGTAGAGTTGGTATAACTGAAACAAGGTCTTCAAGGGTTAGAGATGGTTATACGCCTGATAATACAAGAACCAGGTCCGGTTATACATCTCCAAGAGCTAACACTGATTATAGGAGCACAACCCCTACGAGAAGTAATACGCAGCAGAGATCTGTCACCCCTAGAAACAATGACACGCAGCCGCAATATAGAAGCACGCAACCAACCCGTAGCAATCAGCAACGGACGGTGCAACCTTCTAGAAGCAATCAGAACAGGTCGACGACACAACCTTCAAGAAGCAACAATAACTATAGATCTACTCCCGCACCGTCCAGAAGCAGTGGTAGTGAGATGAGAAGTGCTCCTTCCAGAAGTACTTCTACGCCATCAAGAAGCAGTGGATCGTCGTCGAGCCCGACAAGAAGGTCATCCCGAGGTGGAGGAGAATAGTCCTCCTCTTCTTTATTTCTAATTTTACCAGCAATAGATTACTTGTATCGTAGCTCCCTACGGGGATTATGATACAAGTAATTCTCTCACTTAAAATCTACTCTCGATGAAAGCGATATTGAAACCTATTTTTTTAGGCGTTATAACCCTATTTTCATTTTTCGAAGCAAGTGCCCAGGGTTTCAGCGATTATGCGTTGCTTTTCAGTCAGACAAATCAAGGCGGTACTGCCAGGATACGTGGTATCGGAGGCTCATCCATAGCCCTCGGTGGCGATGCAAGTTCTATCTATTCAAATCCCGCAGGTTTAGGATTTTATAATCGGTCGGAGTTTACTTTTAGCCCTGCTGTCGATTTCCTCAATACTTCATCGAAATACTTGAATAATACCACAGAAGATTTCAAGACGAATGTAAACATTGGACAACTTGCCGTAGTTTTTAATAAGTCCAAAGCACTAATTGCCCCCGGAAAGTGGAGAGGCGGTTCTTTTGGTATAAGTGTAGACAGAATTGCCAGTTACCAGAACCAAATTACATATGAAGGACAAGTGAATGCATATGATTTTGTCGATTTCGCTTTGGAGAACACCTTTTACGATGGGCAGGATATAGCCTTTGGAAATGACTTTGCCTTTCTTGCTTTTGAAACCTTGTTAGTAGATGAATTTGAAGACGAAGCAGAAAATGTAATTTTTTTAGATCGCTACAATGCTGTTGATGCATATCCGGTGCGTCAGTCGGAGGTTATCAGCACTACAGGTGCAACCTATCAAACTTCGTTTGCCTATGGCGGAAATTACAATGATAAAATATATTTTGGGGCAAGTATAGGGATTCAAACACTTAACTATCAATCTGAAAGGATTCTTATGGAGACGCCTCCCGGTACGGAACTCTTAAACCTAAGTCTCAGCGATATAAGGAGATTCCAAGGCGCTGGGTTGAATGCAACAATCGGTGTTATTGGCCGTCCTGTGTCGAATTTGACTATAGGATTGTCCTATGTGACTCCGACCATTTATAGCATTGATGATCAATCCGACATTTCACTGACAGCGAATTTTAATGATGGTACAGTGCCTTCTGAGAGCTTAAATTTTGCTCCTTATACATTAACGCTACGAACTCCGGGACGAGTAAACGGTGGCCTCGCATATTTCTTCCAGAAATATGGCTTTATAACAGCCAACGTGGAATATTTAAACTACGCCCAAAATAATATTAAAGGTAGTGATAATCCTTTTACAGGCGAAAATCAAATCATCAACAATTTTAATGCAACATGGAATTTCCGCACTGGTGGCGAATTACGCTTCGACATTTTTAGGATAAGAGCCGGATATGCTTACAACGGAAATCCCGCAAAGAATATGAGTGACCTAACCAGAGCCTTTCACACGGTGTCTATTGGTGGTGGCATAAAGTTAAAAGACTATTTTGTAGACCTTGGAATCAGCAAATCTTCCACCATCGAATCTTCTATCAACCCTTACGCCGGGGCACCCTCGGCCTTTACCGACAACAATGCTACAAGGGCAATCCTTACAGTAGGCCTAAACTTCTAAATTTAGCTTTGGAATAATACCTTCCGGACTGATGGCATCATCCTTAAGTATAATCTTTGCCATGGAATAATAATTTTGTCTTTCCAGATATAGCTTATCGAGGATTTCACGGGGGGAGATATTGTCTTTCGCATTAAATAGTGGCCTTTGTGAAACCTCCTTACCCGACAGCCGCTTTTCGATAACTTCCAGACTTTCATCCAAGAAAATAGTTCAC
>LXQK01000183.1:1818-5644 GCA_001683905.1 Marivirga sp. ANT-B6 | reverse complement strand
ACTTTTACGATTTAGATCGTAATTCCAAAGCTGAAAGCATTTAATTGTGGGCCACGGTTGGTGATGAAAAGATCATTCAGATCGTAGTTTACAAAAAGATCCAGGCCTCTGTAACCCACTTGCATGCGCACGCCATATCTCCAGTTATTGAGATAGAAATTATCCCGATCCTTGTCTTTTTCCCGACCTCCGTCTTTGTAGACATATTTGGCCTTACTTCCAATTCTGTAACCTCCGTATCCACCAAGGCCGAATCTAAAGCCTTTACCGGTGTATGAACTTCCATGCTCTGAGGCATTGCCCTTGCTACTAAAATCAAGTACCGGCACAAAACTTAAATTGATATAAGAAGCTGTTAATTTACTTTTGATGCCGCTGACATCCTCCTGCTCGTAAAAAAGCAGTTGTCCGTCTTCTTTTACAGCCCTTACAGTTTCGTTTTCAAATTTAAAGTTATACCAGTTGATATTGCCACCCCATTCCAGGATCAGTGGTCCTCCAACATTGGTTTTTCGCAAAGAACTTAAGGCCACATACCACGATCCAAAGGGCTTCACAGCATACAGTTCATCGTTTTCATCAGGAAATTTGCCGCCATCAGTGAGATAATTATTCATACCAAGATCTATATTGAAGGAATGCCTGGTTCTTCTAGGGGTTGTTTCCTTTTCTATAGCTACGGAAGTCTTCTCCCTTTCTTTTACTTTTATCCGGAACCTTCCGATATTAATGGTAACATCATCGAGAGAATCTTCTACAATTACCCAACTCTGGTAGCTTCTTTCATCTTTCGTCTCCGGGCCATCGTCATTCAGGGTGACCGTGGTATCCTGAAGATAGCGGGTACCGGTACTATCTTCAATCTTCAAGACCTGGTAGTCTTCAGTGGTGGAATCTAAGGTAATGCTTAAATCCCTTAACATGGCATTAATATCAAAAGATTGAAGCGATTCAAAATCTTCTTTATCTTTGACAAAAATCATAATTTTACTATTGTTACCGAAGTTGATGATAACGGTATCCTTCGGCTCAAAGGGAAGCGCTTTTGCTGAAACGGTTTGGAGACAGGTAAAAGCAAGGGCTAATATAGTGCAGCAGTGATATAAAGTTTTCATAGTCTTTTTTGGTTTTTTCCAGGCTTTATCATTTACTTTTTCAACTGGTGTTCAAAAAGGGTTGTAAAGCTCAGCGTGAGAGTTTTAATTATTTTCTTAATGGATAGCCTTAATCAAAAGGTATCCTGATTGATTTTTAATTCACTTATTGTGTTTTTATCTGCATGATTCAATGGAGCACTCAGGCGGACTAGTATCGCTTGAATATTTCCGTTGCAGGTCATCTCGGCTGCGAACGGCTTGTTTTCGCCACTTCCAGCGCAAATATATCCTCTTTGGTATCTCTAAGTTCTGCCAGTGAGATGTCGGCATTTTTTACTTCTTTGGCGAACCTTAGAAATTTCTTCAAGCCGGAATCTTTTTCCTCATGCGATGCTGCAGCAATGGCATGCGTGTTGGCCGACTTTTTATATATAATGGTTACTCCTTTGTTGCCAGATGACTTTTCCACTAATTCCTTAGCAACAGTCATTTCAGCAACCATATTTTCCGGCTTTAAATCTGGTTCGATGGGAGAAACCACAGATTCCGCGAGCTCATTTTTAGGAAATTTTTCAGGTACTGATGTTTTGACAGCCTGTATTTCACTTTGGTTACCTCCTGCCGCGAAACCTTCCTTAACCGGCACCACATCCTTGTCATCTAATGATTTCCCTGCCAATGTCTCCACTTTTGCAAGCACATTTTCAGGTTCAGGTAATTCATTCAAAATATTAGTCATGTCATTAGCCTGCTGGTAAGTAGCCGCTCCACCCCTCTGAAACTGAAATACAGCCAGAAAAGAGCAGAATAAAAGAATTATTACAGCAGCTATTTTGTACCAGAAAACGAATTTATTTTGTTTCTTCTCCTGTAGCTGACCTTGCAGCCTCTCCCAGGCTGCCGGGGGTGGCGGTGCCTGCCGCATCGCCAGCTTATCTTTAAATAATTTGTCTATTTTATGATTCATGATGGTTTGCGTTTATAGGATGAATGGCACGCTCACTTTTCGCCAATAAATTTTGTAAATGTATTCTCGCTCTGCTTAGTTGCGACTTGGACGTATTTTCACTGATGCCCATAAGATCGGCTATCTCTTTGTGAGAATATCCCTCTATAGCATACAAATTAAATATTGTCTTGTAACCCATCGGCAGTTGATCGATCATTACCAGTAGATCCTGTTCCTCTAAAGAGGTATGAAGAAGCTGGTAGTCAGGTTCTCTGTCGGCTTTTTCAATCTCCACCTCCAGGTACATATTTTTATTCTTTCTGATGTACCCAAGGCATTCGTTGACCATTATTTTTCTAATCCAGCCTTCAAAGCTTCCCTGCATTTGAAACTGTTCTAATTTTTCAAAAACCTTCATAAAACCCGTTATCAAGATATCTTCAGCTTCGCTACTGTCTTTGATGTACCGGGTACAGATAGCGTACATTTTACTGGCGTACCGGTCGTAAAGCGCTCGTTGCGCCTTGCTGTCATTTTTCCGGCATTTCTCCACCAGGGTTTCTTCTGTCGCTGATCTGTTAATTTGCAAAATCATTTTTGATCGGTTTCATTATTAAGATGCATGTTGTGGGCAAGTGGTTGCATGGGCAAAAAAATAATGTAAAAAAAGCCTGTCACTTCAGTATAGCAACAGGCAAAAAAGGTGGGTTCGAGATTTGTCTTAATAAGCAGCCTTATAGTCCACCTTAATAACTGTTTCAACAATTTCATTTTCTAACACTTCTACTGGATTGATATTATTATTCATATCAAACATGCTGGCGAATAGGCCACCTTCCTCCTCTATGAATATAGAATAATTGCCAACAGGGAGCATTACCTCAAATTTCCCATCGTCATCGGTTTCGACGGTTTTAATTAATTCTGATTTTACTTTTGAAAATAGCGCACCATCCTGGACCACCTCTTCGAAATTGGTCAGTTCATGAATATGAACGACCCGCTTCACAGGAACTGCTTCTGATCGTGGTGAAGGATTGTCGCCAATGGTAGGCATTACATTTCCTTCCAGCCAAAGTACTTGTCCGGAAATACCTTGATGAAGATGCTTAAAATTTTTAGTTTGCATATTTTGACATGAAATTGAAGTGATAACAAAAAGGATCATTATGGCAGGAAAAAGAATTATTTTCATTTGTCGTAAGTTTAAGTGTGTAACGTAAAAACAGACTGCTGCATTTAGGCGCTGAAAGTATATAAAATTAATGAATAGTTTCTATCTTTAAAAGGAATGGGCGGTGCGAAGGCAAATTGAGTATCTAGCTAACAACATTCATTTCATAAATTTATCAGCATGTCGATAAAAGAAGCACAGCAGTTGGTTGATGCCTGGATTAAAACCCATGGTGTAAGATATTTTAGTGAACTCACCAATATGGCTATACTCACCGAAGAAGTTGGAGAGGTAGCCCGCATTATGAGCCGAAAGTACGGAGATCAATCATTCAAAGCTTCCGAAGGCGATCATGAGCTGGCCGATGAGCTGGCTGATGTACTTTGGGTAGTCATTTGCCTTGCCAATCAAACAGGCATAGACCTAACGGAGGCATTAGAAAAAAATATCGCAAAAAAAACAAACCGGGATAGCCAGAGACATAAAGATAACGAAAAGCTCAAGTAAGGTGAAAAAGCGATGGAGAAAAGGTGTAAGGAAGTCAGGCATGCCCACACTGGCGCAAGCCGCTTGAACCAGTTTTTGTTTTTTATAAGTCCTGCTGAA
>LXQK01000183.1:0-1742 GCA_001683905.1 Marivirga sp. ANT-B6 | reverse complement strand
GGAGAATCATAAAAAAAACATTTTTTTTACTTCGCATTCATACTAATAATATATTTATAAATAATTAGATATTGACAAGGTTATCAACATATTCCCACGTGCCAACGACACAACGAAAAAGTTGTAAGTGATTCGATTTTGGTGTAAATTTGCATCAAAACTTTCTATTATGGCAAGACAAAGTATATCTTTTACGAAAAAAAATGATGAATGGTTAAAAGCACAAGTAGATAGCGAGGAATATGCTAGCAAAAGTGAACTTATAAATGATTTGATAAGACAGGCTCGAGGACAACAAGTTCAAGTTGACTGGATAAGAGCAAAATTGAATAAATCTGAAGTCAACGGATTTACTGATGAAACAAAAGAACAAATTTTAAAACAATCTAGGTCTTTACTTCTTTCTAAAGGCCCTTGATTAACGCTTCCCTTCATTTACTTCCTTAACCGGCACAGGAAATCCCCGATCACGCATAAGCGCATCGATTTGGGCGTCCCTCCCTCGAAATTGCCTGTACGCTTCCTCAGGATCCATAGAATTACGGGGAGCAAATAAAAATTTGACAAGCTTAGCAGCAACTTCTTTATCATAAAAGCCTGCTGGCGCTTCCTCAAAAGCCTCTGCTGCATCAGCGGTTAACACATCTGCCCACATATAACCGTAGTAAGCTGTTGCATAACCTTCTCCTGAAAATACGTGACCGAAATGCGGCGAACGATGTCGCATGACGATTTCATCCGGCATGTTTAATGCAGCCAATGTCTCTCTTTCAAACGCATCTACATCGAGCCCTTCTGGGTCTACGGTATGAAATTTCATGTCCATCAAAGCCGAAGCCAGATATTCTGTCGTCTCAAACCCTTGATTGAAGGTAGAGGCCTTTTTAATTTTAGTTACCAAATGATCTGGAATAGGTTCGCCTGTTTCATGGTGTACCAAAAACTGATCGATAACCTTATCAGTAGACAGCCATCGCTCCAAAAGCTGTGATTGAAACTCGGTATAGTCTCTTACACCACCGTTCAAGGTGGGATATTTAACTGTGGAAGAAAAGAAGTGCAATGCGTGTCCGAATTCGTGAAAAAAGGTTGTAGCATCATCCCAAGAAATCAGAACAGGGTCTCCCGGGGCTGCCTTGATAAAATTGGAATTATTTGAAGCTAATACGTTCTTCGTCCCATCAAACGTGGTGTGGCTTCTATAGGTAGTCGCCCAGGCACCGGATCGTTTCCCTTTTCGGGCAAACGGATCAAGGTACCAAAGCCCCACATTTTCACCAGTAGTTCTGTCAATAACTTCCCAGACTTTAACATCTTCGTGAAAAACCGGTACGGTACCTTCTGCTACAGGCTTAAACTCATAGTCAAATAGTTCTCCAGCTACGTAAAATAGCGCCTGAGTAAGCTTATCAAGTTGCAAATATTGTTTAACCTCGTTAGAATTCAAATCGTATTTTTGCTTCCTTACCTTCTCTGCATAATAGCGGTAATCCCATGGCGCAATGACGACATCATCACCACTACCATTGGCCAATTGCTGCATATCAGCTACTTCCTCAGCTACTCGAGCCAAAGCTGCAGGCCACACTGCTTCCATAAGTTCCATTGCCCTTTCAGGAGTCTTTGCCATACGGTCCTGAAGCCTCCATTCGGCATAATTATCAAAGCCCAGCAAGCCCACACGCTCATGACGAAGCTTCAAGATTTTGGCAATAATTTCGTTATTATCATGCTCATCCTTC
>LXQK01000182.1 GCA_001683905.1 Marivirga sp. ANT-B6 | reverse complement strand
GAAGGCAATGAATTTGGGAAATAAGATTAACACACCTTACAATGAGATCGCACCTTTTTACTATCCTGCCGATCGTATACTGTTCTTCTCTTCCGACGGACATGAAGGATTTGGAGGTCTTGACATTTTTATGTCTATAGGCGAAGCTTACTCCGAGGCGCTTGTGAAAAATTTAGGGGTTCCATTTAATTCTAACCACGACGACGCATATATAACATTGGGGGTAGAAAAGGGATATCTATCCTCCAATAGAGACGGTGGAGAAGGCAAATTCGATATTTACCGCTTTAATATCATCACCAACGAAATCGTGATAGCAGAGATTGATCATAATACCGCCAATACCAGCAAGGATGAAGTTTTAAAATCGCGTGTAAGGAAACTTAATCAGTCGAATTTATATGCCATGCGAGACGAGGACAAGATCTACTATGAAAACCTGGCCTCGTCGCACAAAACCAGGATTGATAGAATCGTAACTGCAAAACTTGAAGCTTTAAAGTCCATGCAGTCGGTTCAGTTAAGAAGTGATGATGAAGCTTTTTATAACGCCCTGGACGTCAAGGAAAAGGCCACGATCGAAAAATTGGTAAAAATATTATGGGCCAATAATAGAAATAATATTTCGGAAGCAATCGCAAGCATAACCAATGAAAGTCCTGCTATGGCAAATTCTACCCTTCTAGTGACAGGGAATTTGGTGCGACTAAGGGATAGTTCGGCCGCCGCAGCCGTTTCTATTCCAATGGTAAATGATAAGGGGGAAATATTACGCACTACAAGTACCAATGATGACGGTAGTTTTAAATTTACCAATATACCAGTAAATCAGAAATTTAAAATTTTGGCAGATAATGTATCCATTAAATTTACGCAGCCTGCTGAATATGAGGTACAAAATCTCCAAATCGAAACCATTATAAAAGAGTTGATTGTCGTTCATAAAGAAAACATATATTTTGACCATAACAGCTATAATATCCGACATGAAGCTGCCAGGATGTTAGACGAAATTGTTGTATTTTACGGCAATAATCCTCAGATTCAGATAGAAATCTTTGCGTATACAGACAATACAGGAACTGACATTTATAATGAAGCCCTGAGCCAGATGCGGGGTCAGTCTACGATGGATTATCTCGTGGCCAAGGGTGTAGACAGGACAGCCCTGGTGATCTTAGCCCAAGGCCGAAGAAAGCCTTTTGCCTCTAATGATGATGAAATTGGCAGGCAATTAAACCGAAGGGTAGAATTTAGCTTCAATGGCAACCTCTCGTCTTTTAATACGGGTGCTGAAACCTACCTGTTAAAAAGGGCATGTACTTTAGCGGAACTGGTTACAGCAACAGGTCTAACGCTTGAAGACCTTGAAAAATGGAATGGTTTTGTTACTTCCGATCTACTTGAAAATACGCCTTTGAGGCTGAAGAATCCTAAAAAGGATTACGATAGAGAACTTTTATATAGGGTGAATTTGCAGGATGCAAACACAAACCAGGAATAATATGTCGTTGATTGTTTACAAGTATTTATTCCCCCACCATAACAAAAGCACCCCAGTAATAAGGATGTGGATATAGGGTCCTCATTTGTTGCTGTGCCGATATAAAGGCCTTGCGTTTATCCTGGGTCTTGACCCATTCGTCATAGAAGATGGTCATTAATTCCTTAGTGGCTACATCGTTTACCTTCCAGAGACTAAGAATGACAGATTTCGCCCCTGCTACCTGGAAGGCACGTTGCAGACCATAGACACCTTCACCATTTTTTATATCACCTACACCCGTTTCACAGGCAGAAAGAACTACCAAGTCCGTATTTTCGAGTGAAAGGTTCATCGCTTCAAAAGCTGTCAATACCCCGTCCTCACTATTCTGGCCTGTACGGACGCCCTGATCAGCAAAATAGTTTTCTGACCCGGCAAGCAATAACCCTGACAGGAATAAGGGGTTGTCTTTTGAAGGAGAATCTTTATGCAGAAAAAGATCGTTGGAGAAAAAACCATGCGTGGCGATGTGAAGAATTTTTGGACTTTTTATCCCTTTAATGACGTCTTCAGTAGCCTCTATTCCTGTCTTAAGGTTGACATCAAAACCATTGGTTTCCATGGTTTTTTTTATCGCTTCTACTTCTCTTCTGGTACCTGGCAGCCTGCTAATTAAGGCGATTTTTTCTTCAGCTTTGTTTGTGCTACGATCTTCATTTGATGCCAGCATCATAGAATCACCCCCATCAAGATTATAGATGGGGTCGCCAAGCATGACCATATCTTTAAAAGGATTTTCAGCTCGCTTTTCTTTTAAGATATCCTGCGTGCTTGTAACCAGATGTATTTCCTGTTCATCCATGAGAAACTTTCCACTATGAGGATTAAACAACATCGAAAGGTTGACTTTGCTATAAACACCATCGGGTGAAAAATATACTTTTTGAATCCCGGGAACCT
>LXQK01000181.1:4863-14793 GCA_001683905.1 Marivirga sp. ANT-B6 | reverse complement strand
TATAAGCAACATAACTGCGATAAAAAAAGAAAGGGAAATTTTGTGCATATAGGCGATAAAGACTGCTTTGATTAAGTTTTGCTTAATATATCAATATTTTTTAAAATTCAACTCATGAGGCTTGGGCGAAGGAAGAGAAAAAGTTATAAAAGTGGTGAGGAAGGCATAAAAGCTGATTAAAGCCGTCGATTTGCACCGACGACAACCTTTACTGAGATGTTGCGCTAACAAACAACGGATGCCCTTTGGCGGAAGAAGTTTTGCAGGAACGCAAATAAAAAGCGGATAGTAGGCTTCATCCTGCTATCCGCTATAAAACTGGGCAAATCTAAAACTCAGTTAAGAAAGACCATTATAACTTTACAAACTCTACACGTCGATTATTGGCTTTGGCTTCGGCGGTAGTTCCTTTATCGGCAGGTTCACGCTCTCCTTTCCCATCGGTTTCCAATCGATTTTCGGCAATACCATAGTCTTTGGCAAGCATGGCTTTCACAGCCTGTGACCGCCGCTTCGAAAGTTCGAGGTTAAGCTGGTCATCACCATCTGTATCGGTATGCCCAACGATCTTTACTTTAACGGTAGCATTATCCTGAAGTACCTTGGCAATTTCTTTCAATACACCGGCAGATTCAGGCTTTATTTTGTCACTATTTATATCAAACAAAATTCCGCTGGTCACAAACTTGCCTTCGGTTATCAGTTTGGAACGTAGGTCAATTGTACCTTCTGCTACTTTTAAATTGGTGATATAAAACTGGTAATTCTCAAAATCCTTGGAAAACCCCATCATTTCAAACTTCAGGTGGCTAATTTTTTCTGGTACGAGCATTGGGACATCTACTAACTTTTTTTCATCCACCCATAGCCTAAATCGTTTTTTATTCACAGCTATTGATACATGGGCACCCTCATTTATCTTTTGCCTAATGTCTTCAGAAAGATTATTATGGATAATTTGCTTACCGCCAACCCGATTTTGAACGGTAATACTACTTGCACTGTATTGGCAAAAAGGCAACTTTACGTGTGCGAAATTTTTACCCAAATTGAAGTTAGCATTATCGTCAAGCATAATTGACAAAAAAACCTGAGAGCTGAGTTTATTATCCAGTTCCGATGTCTTGATGTCGAATTCAATGGTGTAGTTTTCCGGTAACGGCGTTGCAATCAGCGGCAAATAGGTAGATCCACCCTTAAGCTCAAAAAGCTTGTTGCCAGTAGCAGCATTCACTACTTCGCCCGAACCATTGGTATTCCATTTGGAGGGAAAGTCGCCTGGATTATCCAAATCAAAATCATCATAAAACATGACTTTTTCTCCTGGAACGAAATCAAACTTTGTATAAGTAACAAAGGCATTTTTGTTACTTTCCGCCGCCGACGTATTCTCAGGTTCAGCGGCCTCCTTGCCTTTCGCTTCCTCTTTTTTGTCCATTTTATCTCCTTTTACAGCACCTTCTGCGCCCTCTTCAGTTTTATCCAAGGCTTTGTCAATGGCTTTATCGACCTTTCGATCAGCCCGATTTTTTACCTTTTGTTCAATTCGTTTGTCCAGATTCCTGAACTGGGCATGTGCCACGTGAACAGTAGAAATGAAGAAAATTAGAATAAGTAGTTGAATGGCAGTTTTCATACGTTTCATCTTTAAATTAAAATTAATTGCCGGTGCCCATAAAAGCGTAATCATCGGTCCTGGCGTTTGAAGTTAAATTAATTAAACCTGTACCATCGATACCGATGATCATAATTTCACTGTTGAATTTACCTCCTCCCTCTTTCCAATACGGTCTAAAAATTGGACGGGATTGGATCCATCCAGGTTCATGGTAGTGATCTTTAAAAGGCCTGTTCGATTGCTCATGACGACAATTTTTATCCTTAAAAGCGAGTTCTGCAGGACGCTCGGTCAATATAAGCAAAATAGGCAAAAAGACGTTAAAAAAACTACCTTTTTGAAGTTGTATCTCATCATCTCAAATCTTTAAGCTGTTCGTTTTTATTGGATGATAAAAAATACGCATCTCCAGAAACAATGATTTTCCATAGCGATGCTCAAAACGGCGTTTCTAAACCGTCAGATCTCCCATCGGCAATTGAAGTACCCGAAAGGAATAATCTTTCGCCATTGAAAGGCACTTTTTTACTGAAGCCTTTCGATGAAATATTCAGGCTGCTGACCGCTGTTACTATAAATTTTACTTTATCAATTCCGGCATCCTGACAGCTAATTAACGCCACCTTGAAACCATCTGGGCTTGATCGAGGTGCGTTATCATCACCTTTGACATTTAATGGAGCTTCGTTGCTGCCATCACCGGCTGTCGTGAATACTTCAAGCCATTGTAAAGAGCCTATGGCAACATCATCTACGACAATACCAATGCTTTTCTGTGCTACAACCTCTGCCTCGGCAATTTCAGCTTCCTTCTTGCATGAGATTATACATAGGACAAAAAGGCTGGTAAACAAAAGTATGTTGAAAATGCCTTGTTTTTTCATGATTTCCTTAATTACATTTATAGCTGATGGTATAGGTAGTTACTTTATCTCCCGGAGTAGTCAGTCTTGTGATCGTCTCAGGGTATCCCTTGTCGTTGTAGACCGTGCTATAGGTATGGATTGTTGTGAAGATTTCACCATCCGGAAAGGGATAGATTCTCGTTTGGGTATGCTTCGTAAGGTTTCCCACCGCCCATTGTGGCTTTAAAGGATTTCCATAGTAATAGTTGAAATCCGGTATCCATTTGTAAAATGGCGTTTCATCTTCATAACTAAATTCGTTGGTACTCCACCAATTGTCGCCTTGGTAGATTTCGTCCCTGACCAGGTTACCCTGGGCGTCAAAGGTGAACTTACTGTTGGTATCTATCTGTTCAGCCTCGCCGGCGGCATTAATCTTATAAAAAGCCGCACTGACGGGAAGACTCGCTCCCTGGCGGTAAACGTACTGTTGTAAATAATCCTGATCTTTGTAAATCAACTTATCGAGGGAACCATTACTGTTATAGACATATTGGTAGTCGACGATCAACACGTCATTTTTTAGAAGTGAAAGGGTATTAATCTGTTTACCCTGGTAAACGTAGCTGAAAACATCTTCGCCAGACGTTGCTTTTAAGAGCCTGTTATTTTCGTCGTATTCGAAACTATAGAGGGTGCCGGTACCAGTAGTGCTGGAATAGGTAATGAGCGTAGGATAACAGCCAGATTCTGTGGGCAACTGATTATCATCGTCTTTACAGCTACCTACTATAGCCATAACTAAGAGCAGCGTAAAAGGCATATATTTCCCCATATATTGCAGATTTAAGAAGACGGGTTACTTTTAAGGCAAATGATAATCACTTATTAATGTAATTTTAAGAAAGATTTCAATAGCTACATTATGACAATGAGCAATCACCCCAGAAGAGCGGACGAATGACCCGTTTGAGTGTCCGAATGTATTTTTAAGCTACCGGGTTTTTATTTATATTTATTTGGCCAAAAACCTGTTTGTTTTGATTCTAAAAATCATCTTTGTTTGTATCTCATTTCTACTGGTACGGCCAGTATTCGCCGATACACTCACGCTGAAAACCTGGCAGGGCGTACTGCTTCCAGAAGAAATGTCCTATATTCAACCTGTATCGGCTGAGGATAACGAAGGTATTATCAAATACCTTCGAACTGTAGCTATGGGAAATGTGGCTCAAAGAGAAATCTTAGGCATCTGGTACCAGTTCCCTATTGAGAATACAAGCACCGACGCAGACACGCTCTACTTCGAATCGTTATATCAATATGATACTTTCTGGTTTTTTAGCCATGGCCCCAGGGGGCTTGCTGCTGCTGATACGACAGGCTATTGGACGAACCCTTTTTACCGATTGTTTCCTGAACACCCTTTCATTGGCAGCGTAATATTGCCGCCTGGAAAATCAATGGTTTACTTTGGAAGTGGCATCTACGGAGAAAACACCAATTATTTTAACGTACGTTTTCACGACAAAACTTCAATATACACCCTGATCTATAAAGAAAAACAGACCATAGGTATACAGATGCTCATCAATACCTTGTCGTTGGGCTTCATGGCGTTTATTTTCCTCTTCTTCCTCTTATATGCCTTGCTTGTGCGCGAAAGTATTTACATTTCTTACGCAATTTATCTGTTTTTTGCGCTGGCATTTTGCATCACCATGTGGAACGATCTGCCAAGCCAGGCGCAGGTATGGTCTAACTACCTTTTTCAATACAGATACTTGCTAAACGAAACAATGGTGGCCTGGATGTTTGCTGCCTATGTTATTTTTACCGATCGGCTACTTACCATAGCTCAACAATCGCCATGGTTTGGAAAAATATTAAAGATTCAGGCGCTGGTGTTATTTCTGTACGGGCTCTGGCATATGATCTTTAAAATGAATTGGTGGTATCCTGAAATTATTGAGGCCAGCTACTTTTATTTTAGAATAATTTTTATGCCCAATTATGTCATTATGCTGATTCTGATCTTAGTAAAAATACGCAGCCCGTTAAAGGTGTTTTTTATGCTGGCAAGTATTAGTTTGTTGCTCGGTGTAGTGGCCTCCATTATGGTAGATCTCATGGCTGAAGTTTGGGTGGTTAATGGGTCAATCATCCACCCGGGCGCCTTATTGCAAATAGGCATTATTTTCGAAACCATCTTTTTCTCATTAGCATTGGGCTATAAAAACAAGCTCATCTATGATCAGCGGGATCAACATAAAAGACAATATATCGACCAGTTGAAGGAAAACAACAGGTTGATCGTGCATGAAAAGCTGACACTGGAAAATAAAGTCGCTGAGGCTAAAACGGAGATTCTGGAAAAACAGGCACAAATAGAAGCGAGAAAAATAGCTCTATTGCAAGCAGAATTCGAAAATAAGATCCAGGAATTGACCATCCAGTCGTTGGAAGCACAGATGAACCCGCATTTTTTGTTTAACGGACTGAGTGCCGTCCGCGACCTGGTGATGAAAAACAGGAATGATGAAGCCACCAAGTATATCAATACCTTCGCACTATTGTTGCGCAACAGCCTCAACAACAATCGAAAACAAAGCATCTCTTTGCAAGAAGAGATTCAGGATACGGTACATTATCTACAAATAGAAAAGCTTCGGTTTGGCAGCTCATTTAAATTTTCTATTGTCGTTGATCCTGATGTGGATATCAATGACATAGACGTTCCACCGAAGCTGCTGCAGCCCATCGCCGAAAACTGCATCAAGCATGGCTTACGCCATAGTAAGGAAAACAAAAAGAAAATCCAGATCAATGTGTGTCGTATCCCAGATGGCGTGCATATATTTATAGAAGATAATGGGATAGGACTGGTTGCATCCAGGAAGATCAATGAGGCCAACCAACCAGAAATTACACACCTTGGCCTAAAGCTTTTGACCGAAAGGTTAGTTATATTTAATCAGCAGCACGATATAAAAATATCCATGGGTATTGAAGAGATTATAAATCAGCAAATGGACCTCACCGGTACCCGGGTATCATTTATGATCGTAATTCCTGCTGCAATGGTGCCACTAAAACCAGTAGAAGGATGAAAATAAAAGCCATTGTAGTAGATGATGAGCAGCATGCGATCGACTCATTTTGTAGTATTGCCAGCGAGGCTTATCCGCAGCTCGAGATGATAGGCTCCTTTACGCGGCCTGATGATTTCTTAGCATATATCAACCAGGAAAACGGCCCCGATATCCTGTTTTTAGACATTGAAATGTCTCCCTACTCGGGGTTTCGGCTGCTAGAATTGATCCGCGAAAAATTCGATAGTGACCTTCAGTTCGACGTGATCTTTTTGACGGCTTATAATCAATACGCCATAAAAGCTTTTAAATATAATGCCCTCGACTACCTGCTAAAACCCCTGATGCCTGATGACCTGCTTACATCCATTCACCATTGGGAAAATAAAAAGGACAAACACTTGCATCCAGTACAGCTCAGGCAACTGGGACAATTTTTTAGCAACCCACAGAAGAAGCCTGATCGCATGGCTATGCCAACCCTGGAGGGCTATATTATTCTCCTTTTCAAAGATATCATCCGGTGTGAGGCTGATCGAAATTATGTAAAGATTTACTGCGCCGATGGCCATAACCAACTGGTCTGCCGATCGCTAAAGGATGTAGAGCAAATATTGTCTAATCATGGTTTTTTACGTGTCCATCACTCTCATATCATTAACCCAGACTTTATCACCAGAATATTAAAATCAGATGGGGGGGCGGTCGTGATGGCCGACGGTAGTGATATTAGAATTACGCGGAATAAACAAGAAAATATGGCAGCACTTTTTGAACGGATCGAAAAGTTATAGGCTTCTTTAAAAGCTTCAACGCCTCTCAAAGAATTTGACCCTAAATACAAAGAGTAATCTTTTAAAAATCGCTGCAGTCCGCATCAGGTTGATTTACGCCAGCACCTTGTTCGTATACCAGCATCGCGCCCAGATGGCCAGTATAAATTAAGAAGCCAGCGCCTACTACCAGCAGAATGGCGATCAGCGTTTTGAGGATATTCTGCCGCGAATAGCGTAAAGATCCGACATAGATAATATCTAGCATAGCCGCTGAAGAAAATACCCAGCCTACGACATACGCAGCGTTTTCATGCTCTTTGAGCACTGTTGGGTCACAGATTTTTCTGGCTACAATACCTTCGGCCTGGTCTCCCGTGAAAATGCTCAGCCATACGCCTAGCGTACCCAAATATAGCAGAAAGCTTCCTGCTTTGTCCCAGGTTGGTGTTTTACGACTGAAGGCATAGAGCTTAAAAAATAACGCCAGCAACAGAAACGCAATAGGAAAATGGACGGACAAGGCATGCCATACCTCAGTCCGCCAAAACATGGGTATCAATTTTGCTTAATCCAAAATGGTAACAGCAATAGGATCTAACCGGTTTCCCACTTTTTCTACGACTACTTCAACATTTTGTCCTTCCTGAAGCGTCGAAAATGCTACAGCCTGACCATTTTGTGTAAGTGTAGTGGTTTCAGTAAAATAGAGCTCCAGGGTCTTGTCGTCTGCCGTTGTAACATAAATTTCCGTCTTGTCAGCTTCTACTTCCTTTACAACACCCTGATAGGTTCCTGACTCTACCACATCGGTACTACCGCCACAAGCAGTAGCGAAAAATAATAATACGCCAACCGTAACTACGTTTAAAAATCTCATCTTCATCGTTTTAGAATTTAAAAGTCAAATTTACCATTTTTAAAACAATGCACAGGTATATTCCACTTTTTTTGTGTTGCTGCCGAGCGCTAGTTTTTATGAAGGCCTGCATAGGCATGAAGACTACCAGCCACCGCCACCACCACCACCACCGCCGCCGCCAGACGAACCGCCGCCGCCACTTCCTGAAGAACTACTACTTTGAGGTGACATAGATGAAGAGGCAATGGCAGAAGAAAACTCCGATCCCAGCGACGAGGTTAATAAAGGCGCACGAAAAACGTCGCCTTTTCTTCCCCGGTACCATGTCGGATGATACTTGTCATCCTGAATAGCCCGTTCCAGGATATAATTAAATTGCTTTCCCCATTCATTCTCCACATTGAGGGCTATGGCAAAGGGCAATAATTTTTCGAAAAGTTGGGGTGTTTGTTCCGGTGGATTCATCATATTTAAGCGACGTTTTTCTGCCACCTCCATAAACATTTTTAGTCCCTCTATTTCATCCATCCGTTGCCTGCCAATGGTGGTGGGGGCTTTGATCAGATAAAAGAACAGCATATTGAAAAACACGAGGCTCGCGATGATCAGGAAATACGGTGCAACAGCAGAAACCTGGTTAAATTCCGGATCCACCAGGGTTAGAAAGCGATAGCCTAATACAAAAAAACCACACAATATGACAATGAAGATAAAATAGTAAAAACCTCGTTTTACCCCGTACGCATTAGCACCCGCCCTATGAAATGAGTATAGGATGGGTACCAGAAAGGACATCACAAAAAAGCTCGAAACGATACTGATTATGAGTACTTCATTATCCAGGTTTAATAAAATAACAACAATTACCACAGCAACGCTAAGTACCAGACCAGGGGCCAGCCACCCGATGTTCTTCTTAAAATTGGCTTTCTCAAATTCAAGCTTAAGCTGGCTTTTCAGGTTTTCAATAGCCTGCATCAGCCTCACATGGTTCGATTGCTTAACCGTAAAGGTGTCTGAATCCCTGAATATGACCGTGGAGATGTTCTTTTCCCCGGGCGACAGCCTATCCTGCCCCTTTATGTTCTTGATCAACTGGAAATCGCCTCCGTCGTTCTTTATTGTTAGAAACCCTTTGACGGCCATGTTTACGATGGCCGCAGTAAACGCTTTTTTATCAAAACCCATGCGGTGCACAAAACGGGCAGCAGCCGGAGAAAAGCCAGCCGGTGGATCAAAACGCGGAATGATAATTCCAGTAGCAGGGTCCCTGCCCACCCGCTTCCATGCGAAAATATAATAGAATAATACGAGTAAGACGCCTCCAATACCGATAATTAGTGGCAAAAGCTCGCGGAGAGCTTCTTCGCGTAGTTCTTCGTCCGTGGGAGGAGATATCACACCTTTATTCCAACCTATAGCTATAGTCAACTGTTCGCCGGGTAAAAGAGGATCACTAATGGCATAGGTGATTTCATTTTGTGAAATTTTCTCAAACGTGCAACGACATTCGGTCTGGCCATAGGCACCGCTATAACCTGTATGTTGTAAGATGGTGGCACTTCCCGGCAAGACCACTGTGGCACTTGCCTCTCGTATGACAAAGTCCCATCCACCACCTGTCACGTTCCAGTAGAGCTCGTCATAATGGTCAAAGAAGCGTACCTGGTTTTTCATATTGTAGGTGATGGTATAGGTATACGTTCCCGGTGTCAGTAGGACATCCGCATGGCCAATTCTTATACGCTTTCCATCTCCAATCTCCGTCACATCAAAATTTTCGGGGATGCCATCCCTAAGCACTTCAAGCACAGCAAAGTCGTATCTGATGGTCTTCACCTGGGGTCCTTGGGCCGTAGTGGGTAAATCTCTGAGAATGCCCCGCTGTATCTGGTGCCCTTCCGAATTCACGTTGATGGTTTCAGTTACAGTTATGCTTCGGTCTCTATTGACGGTAATATGGCTATCGAATCGAAGAATTTCCTCCTGCGCAAAAAGATCAACCGAGATAAAGAGAGATAAGGCAAAGAATATCTTTTTCATATGTCAGGAGCGCGATTATAGACTAAAATGCCACGGGAACGTTGTGCTACCTACCGAAGATAAGACAAAGGATTAAAACTGAACTTTGGGGGCAACTCTTTCCTGTTCATTATCAAGCTCAAAATACTCACCTTTATGAAAGGCAAAAGTTCCGGCAACAAGGTTACTAGGAAAAGATTCTACCAGGATATTGTTTTCTCTGACGGTACCATTATAATACCTGCGCGCCATCTGGATATCGTTTTCGACCTGGCCAAGTTCAGTTTGTAAACCTATAAAGTTGGTATTTGCTTTCAGATCGGGATAGTTCTCGGCTACAGCAAAAAGGCGACCCAGCGCCTGTGTAATCTGATTTTCCGCCTGCTCCTGTTCTTTGACAGTTTTGGCGTTGATACCCACACTTCGCATTGCAGCTACATTTTCGAACACTTCCTTTTCATGTGTTGCATACCCTTTTACGGTATTGATCAGGTTGGGAACAAGGTCGTATCGTTTCTTCAATTGAACATCAATACCACTCCACCCCTCCTGCATGAGATTTCTGAGCCGTACCAGCTTATTGTAAATACTGATGAAGAAGCCTCCGATCAGGATAATTACAGCGATGATAATGATGATTGCCATAGTATTTTTTTTTGAAACAATATAATAAAAAATATTTTTAAAACTCACTTTATTGAAAATATCATAAACGCTA
>LXQK01000181.1:3617-4742 GCA_001683905.1 Marivirga sp. ANT-B6 | reverse complement strand
ATGCCTTTGGCGCAACCCGTGGCTAATGAAAAGGGGAAAATAGTTTTGGCGGAATTTTTGCCTTTTGAAGCAAAAATTGTGACAAAACTGATTAATCAATTTTGACTTGCTACTGTAGTTTTGCTGATCCTTGAATTAGACGGTGAAAATCATTCCCGTTACCTTCAATAGAAGTGAATAGAATAATTAGCATTAATGGCGGGTCCGCAGCATCCGACAAAACCTTTTGGGAAGAATTGCCTTATAAGAGCAATGAAAAAAGTAATACTTGTAGCAGGTTAAATGCCGAAATGCTTGAATTACTATTTCACCCGCCATAGTTTATATGAAGCGTTAGCAGTTCATTGTAATTTATACGCTTACATTCTGTCATAAACTTGTCTTTAAATCCACTTTAATATTGACGCAATCAGTCTCCAACGCTTCGTTACATAGGCAGTTTTTCTCTAGCTTCAATTCATTGTATAGGTTTGAAATGAAAAGTTTAACATAAGGCTTATTTTTTTAAAGCATTCATTATCGTAGGCTGGATATATTTTGCTGAGTAGCTGCTGAAATGGTAATAAAGCAATTCCAGGGAACACAGAAGCAAAGTTCGGCAGGAAATGATACGATCTTTTTTATTCCTTATCCATGGAATAGCTATTTTTCAATGAAATTTTGCAAATCATTTAAAATCATCGGTCCCGCGTGCCGTTTTACTTCGATACCCTGGCATATCAGCAAAAATGTCGGTAAACCTTTGACCTTAAATTTCTTCATGATTTCACGATTGGCATCAGCATTGACTTTTGCAACTTGCACCTTTGTGGCTTTGGTAGCAAAATATTCGATAATTTTGTTCATCATCACACATGGTCCGCACCACTCGGCCCAGAAATCGACTAAAAGGAGTTCGTCCTGTTTTATCAGATGCTGGAAATTTTCATCTGTCATCTTTATAATATTAGTGTAAGCAGGCTTCTTGGTACCATATTTCCAGAGCACTCTAAAAGGCAAGGTAAAAGCTGCATAGAGAGTAGAGGCAAAGAAAACTGCTATCGCCAGTATAAAAAAGAAGGTGTTTTTTATGCTTTTGGAAGCTTCAAAATCTCGCTCTGCCTTATTTTGGAATGCTATCAACCA
>LXQK01000181.1:0-3482 GCA_001683905.1 Marivirga sp. ANT-B6 | reverse complement strand
ATTTTTCTGCTCAAAGGCGGGTCATTCCAGCAATAGAAACCGAGGGAATATCCCTTCCCTATTGCGTTATAATCGCATTTAATTTTTCCCATAGATTGTCCTGGAATGTAAAGGGAACTAAGGCATTATCGGGGTCGTCTCCCATTCTGATAATAACCAAATTTTGACTTGGTACGATATTTATAAGCTGGCCATTTTTCCCGATTGCGGCAAACATGTCCTCTGGTGCATTGGAGGACATAGCACCTGGGAAGACGGTCTGACTGGTAGGTATCATATAGGAAGGCGACCCGTTCAGCCAGGTAAGGTATCCGTAGGCGAAATTAAAATTCTGAGAAGGGTTTTGCATAAGGCTCATATATGAAGGCGTTATGATTTGCTCTTGTGCCCATCTCCCCTGACCCAACAGCAGCAGCCCAAAGCGAGCCATAGAACGCGGAGTACTAAAGAAGACATTATTATCACCAATTTTAATATATGTTCCATTCATGCCAATTTTCGACAGTAACACTTCCTGAGTAAAAACATTTAAAGATTTGCCGGTACCACCCTCTATAACCTCATCCAAAATAGTATACGGCGCATTGTGATAAGCCCACCTCGTGCCTGGTTCTGCCAGATATACCATACAGGAGGGTTCAGTACAATCCCGATTAGCTACAGCATCATTAAGCCCGGTGGTCATTGTCAGCTGATGACGGAGGGTAATCTTATTTTCCTGTGCCAGGGTTAAGCTCGTCCACCCCGTCCCAAGATAATCGGAAGTCCTTGCGTCAAGATTCAAGTCCCCTTGAAAAGCAGCAATACCTACTGTCGCTGAAGTTAATGTTTTACCTGCCGAAGCCCAATACCAGTTACTGGTTGCAGAAAAGTCAGTCGTTCCATCAAACATTTTCCCCCAGTATTTTTCCATCACAATTTTGCCATCTTTTAAAATAATGAATCCACGGGTATTCGAAGTTTCGAGAAAGGTCTCCAGACCACTGATTTTTGATTCATCCCATCCTAAGGTAGCAGCAGGTATAGTTTCCCAGGTTCCAGTTGCCGGCGGAAAATACAAATCGGGTGCAACAGGATCTGGAGCTGAATCCCGTTTACCACATCCGAAGATCAGGGAGAGGACCGAAAGAAAAATGAGAGATTTCATAAGATAATATATTAAATAGTTGAAATTGACGGAAGCTGATCTTAGATACCCACGCGATTTGTCGTCTACTCGATCGTTTTAGCAAGCAACGAAGCGATACAACGAATTTCAAACTTTGGAGAGGAAATGCTTTGGGTTCTTGAGTGAGAGTTCATAACATAGATTTTAGCAATACTGGAGTCATGCATCTTTTGTTCGGCATCTACCCCATCGCCTTTGGGAAGAATGGCATGGGAAGCTATCATCCTTACTTCTCTTGCCTCCGCTTCCAGAATCAAATCGGCAGCTTTAATGGCAGTCCCCCCGGTGCGGATCATATCGTCGAAAATGATGGCCACTTTATTCTTAACCTTTAAAGAGGCGTTTCCAATATTCACCTTATCAACAGCGTACCTATCTTTACTCATGATATCATGGGGCAATTGGGTTTGATCGGCCAGTGATTTTACCCATTTGCCCCTTCCTGCATCGGGAGAGATTAGAATCAGGTCGAGGTTTTCCTTTTTCAGCTCATTGATGATATCGATGACCATGGGTTCCGAATATATATGTTCGCCAATTCCTTCTCTCCCCCCTACATTTATGATACCTTCAGAATGCAGGTCGAAGAAAGTGATTTTTCTCGGGCGGGCATCGAAAAGGCTTTGAACCCGGTAAACTCCCCGCGGGCAAATTCCCGTATGTGGCCTGGACCTTTCGGCGGTAGAGTAGCTGATGTAAGGAACAATTACATCG
The DNA here is from genome assembly GCA_001683905.1 of Marivirga sp. ANT-B6. Classification (GTDB taxonomy): domain Bacteria; phylum Bacteroidota; class Bacteroidia; order Cytophagales; family Cyclobacteriaceae; genus ANT-B6. The sequence continues at coordinate 1,600 of LXQK01000181.1, read as the reverse complement.
ACAATGGTTGCCCGGTATTGCTGCTTGAAGGTGCTTACCAGGTCGGCAATATCAGCATAATACCGCAAGTTTTCCGCCGACCCAACAATAATGATCTGTTTTTTTAGCGGGGCATGCCGGTCACAAATCTGAATCTCGTGCTCACCATCTTGAAAACTTATCCAGTCTATTTTTCCCATGGGAATGTCTGACTTTTCTGCAATCGCCGCCGCCAGATATTCCGAGTTTTGCGTCGCATATATAATTTTCTCTCCCATAGTATAATTTTAAAGATGCAAATATAAGAGAATATGGATAAGATTGAAGCTGTTATTGGCTTCATCAGAAGGCCGATAGTTATCCATAGCTTTAGGCTGTTAAAAAACAAAAATCAGCTTTTTATAGTCAGTTTAGCCTCCACGCCGTTAGAGATTTCAAAGGGCAGTTTCAAAGCTGACAGTGAGGTGCTTACAAGCATTCATTCCCGCACTTTTCTTTATGCGCTGAAACAACGAAATAGCTGCATTTTTAGCGAATTGCCGCAATCGCTCCTCAACAAAACTACCATTCTAATTTTTAAAGATTATACTAAACTTTCTAACATGAAATTTCAACTAACAATAAACAGTGCCGATACCATCGATGAAGTAAAGAATTATTGGTCCGAAGAGGATTATATTCATTTACTGGAAAAATTTAATTATCCAGATGCTGATAAAGCAGAGAAAAACAGCCTAAGGGAGCTATTATTGATGGCTATCACAGATTTTGAGCCTAATGAAGCCGCTGCCATTTTACTGGATTACAAATTAGCAGACCAACTTAATGAAGGACAGATTGAACAGATTTCCAATGACATGTTGCTGGATAAAATAGCCGAAGAATACCCGGAAATAAGCCTTCATGTCACACTTTTCCATATCAACCAGCTTTTATTTAAGGCTTTTAACGGCAAATTTCCAAATACAAAGGCAACGTTTATGGAGCTTTCAATTACGCCGGTTGGTAATGAAGAAAATATAAAACTAGATAAGGAAAGTGTTCTGAAACTATTAGGTGCCGGGCTGTCAGACGGTAACCTTATCAAAAGACTGTTTACATCACAGATGGGTGAAGGTGTATCTTTTCCCGAGGCGAATGATATCTTATGGGAACTTACATCCATTGGAGATGACAAATTCACCTTACTTACGTCGCAATATTGGCTGAATGTGGACGATATTACTGCCAATGAATTTGAGTCCGTTTATGAAAAAGTGGAGCAATCTGAAGAGGCATAGTTAAGCCACATTCTTAAAGTTCTGGCATACTTTTGAAGGTTCAGCAATTAGATACTGAACCTTCGAAAGATTTCCCACCGCCCTGTACAAATGGCACTATAGGGTGCAGATATCGGTATAGCTATGCACTGTGGCGGATTTAAAACTGCTTACTTAGCTATCGAAGATAAAGATAGGAAAAAGCGATAATATTTCAATTAACTACAAAACCGCCATTGGGCATAGCTGGTGTCAGGGGGGCGTACTTATTTTAGTCTGCCGTATCCTTTTTCTTTGTGCTCTTATTTGTCTTGGAAAGTCTCCTTTTATCTTCACGTTTAGCTTTGTCTGCTCATAAAATT
>LXQK01000180.1:2626-4305 GCA_001683905.1 Marivirga sp. ANT-B6 | reverse complement strand
TGTAGGGAAGCGTCGTCTGCTTTACCATATTTAGCCTGTCCTGAAGCATGTCACGGAACTCCTTATCCATATTTTCGGCAATCTGGGCATCTACATCGCCCCGCGCGATCAATTTCTTGTTATAAATCTCCCTTGGGTTGGGGTGTTTCGAGATAAGATTATATAAGTTGGGTTGTGTAAATTTAGGCTCGTCACTTTCGTTGTGGCCATGGCGGCGATAACAAACCATGTCAACAAAGATATCCCGGTTAAATTTCTGCCTGAATTCAGTCGCTAATTTTACACAGAACACAACAGCTTCCGGATCGTCGCCATTGACGTGCAGAACAGGTGCATCAATAACTTTGGCAACATCGGTACAATAGATACTGGATCGGGCATCGTCAAAATCCGTTGTGAATCCGACCTGATTATTAATGACAAAGTGTAGCGTACCACCGGTGTGGTATCCTTCCAGCTTAGACATCTGCGTCACCTCATAAACCACTCCCTGCGCCGCGACGGCCGCGTCGCCATGAATAAGGATTGGCATGGCTTTATCAGAATCGCCGGCATACTGCTTGTCGATTTTGGCACGAATAAAACCTTCTACCACAGGATTTACGGCCTCGAGGTGCGATGGGTTCGGCGCTAACTTTAGATTTACCTTCTTGCCAGATGTTGTAGTAATCTCACTGGAAAAACCCATATGGTATTTGACGTCACCGTCTCCCATCGTAAGGTCAGGTTGTGCGTTGCCTTCAAATTCATTGAATATCTGCTCATAGGTTTTACCCATGATGTTGGCAAGAACGTTTAATCTACCCCTGTGGGCCATACCAATCATCACTTCTTCAATGCCTAATTCGGCACCCTTATTAATAATTGCATCCAGCGCAACAATAGTTGTTTCTCCACCCTCCAGTGAAAATCTTTTTTGCCCGAGGTATTTGGTATGGAGAAAATTTTCAAATACTACCGCTTCGTTTAGTTTAGAAAGTATTCGCTTTTTCTCCTCCAGCTTAGGGTTAAATTCTAGCGCTTCCTTTTCGCTTTTGTGCTGAAACCATTTCAAAATTTCAGGCTCACGGATGTACATATATTCAAAGCCTACCGCTCCTTCATATATATATTTTAAGCTCTCAACAATTTTTCGAAGGGTTGCTTTGCCTATCCCGATCGCTTTTCCTGATTCAAACGCTGTATCCAGGTCGGCTTCGGTAAGATCAAAATCACTAAGTTCCAACAATGCTTTACGGTCTCTTCGTGGCCGTACAGGATTAGTTTTAGACTTTAGGTGCCCGCGGGTTCTATAGGCATGTATTAAATTTCTTACCTGTATTTCCTTTTCTATTACACTAACGGATGGTGTAGGGGCATCTGCTTTAGCTGCTGAAAGGTTGCCATTTGTACCTGTTCCGTTCACGGTTTGCGAAAACTCGAAGCCTTCAAAGAACTTCTGCCAACTGGGATCCACTGATGCTGGGTCCTGCTTATATGATTTATAGAGCTCGTCTAAATAAGCGCCATGTGCATTGGATATATAAGAGTAATTGTCCATTTTATTATTAAATACGAATATGCAACGTTAATCAATTTAAAAAATATACAAAAACCGTATAAGCGGTTATACAAATATTGCTATGTATGTTTTGGTTTAGTAAAGGTATAATGGCTTTGAAGGCCTAAAAGTTTAGCTA
>LXQK01000180.1:0-2517 GCA_001683905.1 Marivirga sp. ANT-B6 | reverse complement strand
AGGAATAAAAATTATAATATGTATTAATGTACTGATAATAAATAGGTTTAGTTGCTCATCGGATTGATTTTGATAATGGGTTCGGGAATAGCTCGCAGTATTCCTCGGATCCAACCATTTATTTGACGCGGGGTAAGATACCTACCGTCATCACATATTGGCAGGTTATTTTTATTATTATCAAAATACTTTTGGGTGATTGCTTCATTTATTATAAAATAAGCGTACATTTGCAATTCTTTTTAAATGATGGACGAGATCCATTGACTTAAAACCTAAATATCATATGGCTGTTAAAATCAGGTTATCGCGTCGAGGACGCAAAAAGAAGGCAATGTTTGATGTTATTATCGCAGATGCCCGATCACCACGAGATGGTAAATTTATTGAGAAAATTGGCACTTATAACCCTAATACCAATCCTGCATCTATTCATTTAGATGACGAAAAGGCATTTGGCTGGGTTATGAAAGGAGCTGAACCTACCGATACGGTTAAAGCAATGCTTTCTTACCGTGGTCTATTGTTCAAAAAACATTTGCAGATTGGTGTTTTAAAAGGTGCCATTACGCAAGATCAGGCTGATGCAAAATTCAACGAATGGAAAGATGCCAAGGAAGCTAAAATAGCGGGCAAGGTTGAAGGAATTTCTAAGAAGAAAGCAGATGCTGACAAAGCAAGATTTGCAGCTGAAGCAAAGGTAAAAGAAGCCCGAGCGGAAGTTTTGAGAAAAAGGCAAGCTGATGCAGCTGCAGCGGCGAACCCTCCTGCAGAAGTAGCGCCGGAAGAAACTGCTGAAGCAAGTACTGAAGAAGCTACCGCTGAAGCAGCACCAGTAGAAGAAGCTGTCGCCGATGCGCCTAAAGCAGAAGCGCCAAAAGAAGAAACTGTGGAAGAGCCTCTAAAGGCAGAAACATCTGCTGAAGATGCTCCTAAGGCAAATGCAACTGCTGAAGATACACTTAAGGCAGACGCAACTCCGAAGGAAGAAGTAACTGCTGAAGATGCTCCTAAGGAAAAAGAGACTCCGAAGGAAGAAGCAACTCCGAAGGAAGAAGCAACTCCGAAGGAAGAAGCAACTGCTGAAGATGCTCCTAAGGAAAAAGAGACTCCTAAGGCAGAAGCAATCACTGAAGAGGCACCAAAGGCAGAGGCTGCCAAGGAAGACGCACCTTCAGAAGAAACAAAAGACGCAACTCCTGCAGTTGATGATAAAAAATCAGAAGCTGGAGAAGATAAATAACCAACCATGAACCTTGATTCATGCTACCAGTTTGGGTATGTGATGAAGCCTCACGGGCTACAAGGTGAAGTGGCTGTTTTTCTGGATGTAGATGTTCCAGAAAATTATAAAGATTTGGAATCAGTTTTTGTCTTGTCGAAAGATGAAAAACTGGTTCCTTTTTTTATTGAGAGAATTCAGCTACAGCGCCAGAAAGCGATTGTTAAATTTGAAGAAGTAGATACCGTAGAACAAGCCGCTACCCTCTCAGGTAATTATCTTTACCTTCCGTTGTCTCAGCTCCCACCGCTGAAGGATGACCAGTTTTATTACCATGAAATTGTAGGCTACCAGGTGATCGACGCGTCGGCGGGTGAGTTGGGTGTCGTATCCAACATTTATGCTATGCCTCACCAGGACCTGGTGGCTATGATATACAAAGAAAGGGAAGTGCTTTTCCCCATCAATGATGAGATTATCCTACAGGCAGACCATGCGCAAAAAATCCTACAGGTAAAGCTACCGGAAGGATTAGTTGATATTTACCTGGAAGACTAAATGAGAATAGATATCATCACTTGTTTGCCCGCGTTGCTGGAAAGCCCGTTTGCCCATTCTATTTTACAGCGTGCACAAAATAAAGGGCTGGTAGAAGTTGTTGTTCATGATCTCAGGGCATATGCTACCACCAAACACAAGAACGTAGATGATTATGCCTATGGTGGTACTGCAGGTATGGTGATGATGATTGAACCCATTGCCCGTTGCATCGATGCGCTGAAGCAACAAAGAAGTTATAATGAGGTAATTTATATGAGCCCCGATGGCCAGCTGCTAACGCAGGGTGTCGCCAATGAATTGAGCTTATTACAAAATATGATCATTCTGTGTGGACACTACAAAGGCGTAGATGAGCGCATCAGAGAACATTTTGTTACCCGCGAGATATCTATCGGTGACTATGTACTGTCGGGAGGCGAACTGGCAGCTGCCGTTTTGGCAGACACCGTCATCCGCCTGGTCCCCGGGGTACTGTCGGATGAGACTTCTGCTTTGACTGATTCTTTTCAGGATGGTTTATTGGCACCACCCGTTTATACAAGGCCTGCCGACTATCAAGGGTTGAAGGTTCCTGAGATCCTGCTTTCGGGGAATAAGCAAAAAATCGAGGACTGGCAATATGAAAAAGCACTGGAAAGGACTAAACTAAGACGTCCAGGCATATTAGGCTCCGAGGAGTGAATCAATTTATCCCTTACAGCGGGCAAAAAATGTAAAACAAATACTATAAATAT
>LXQK01000018.1:38970-47928 GCA_001683905.1 Marivirga sp. ANT-B6 | reverse complement strand
GGGACCGCGCTATTTGGTCTACAACCAATGAAAATATGTTTGCCGGAATCAGGGAAGGGGATACCTACAAGTGGATTAATAAATATTCCAATAAAAACGACAAGTTCATTGTTAAGCAATGGGACAAAGAATGGCCGGCTTATTCGGGACGCGGTACAGAAAGTACTTATACCTATGACATTGCCGCTTATAAAAACTATGTGATTCAGGGGCAGGGCGACAATGGCCTGATGGAAAGCTGGGATGCCGGCTTTAGCTGGTCAAATATTCAGCACCGAACGGACAGCCTGAATTATTCAGATGTACAAGCGGTAACGATCGGTGAAGCCGATGGCGTACCGGTTGTGTTGGCGCAGGCTACAACGGGCTATGGAGGGGGAGCCATAGACGGCCGACTATTCGCTAAAAAACTAAATACGCTATCGCCGGAAGATAAATGGTCAATGATTGGAGGCGGTCCTAACCATCTATTAGGCCTACCTGATGGCATTTTTAGAGATGTGGTCGTGGCACCGTCCAACCCTGAAAAAGTTTATATCTGGTCAAATGACAATGGATTGTATCAAATTGAAGACTTAGGCAACACCATGGAGCAATATGAAAAAGGTGTTCAGGTACCGGCAAAAAAAATAAGCAATGAGGTACTTGATGGTGTCATAACTACCAAAAAAATAGCAGTCCATCCCACCAATGAAAATGTAGTTTTTCTGGCGAGTGCAGAAGGAACCAAGGGGGCATTTAGAGGAGAACTAATAGGTGGCAAATGGAATTGGACTAAAATATATGGTAGCGGAAGCTGGGAAGCAGAAATGGTTGCCTGGGAATATGAGGGACAGGTTTATCTTGTATATTCGGGCACATCCGAAAATCACAAAAAAGATGGATGCGATTATGTAATTTTAATGTCAGCCGATGAAGGTAAAACATGGAAGCCGATTTTGAATGTTGAAATGGCCATGGAAATGAGAGCTGATCAAGTAAAATCGTGGTATCCTTATATCAAAAAAGATTATATTTTTCAAAATAAAGGAGGGCTTACAGCAAAGGATGATAATATCATTATCAATTTTTATAATCACAAATATCAGAATGGCATAGGTATTTTTAAAGGTAAACTTCATACTGACGGCAATGTAACATGGGAAGATTGGACGGGTGACTTGCATTATGCCGGTGTTACCTCAGCCATTATTGCGCCTTACGAAGGGGTTGAATATGTATACATAAGCACGCCTGGAGCTGGCGCATGGAAACGTAAGCTGAAGGAAGATTAGTCAACAAATGAATCGAAAAATTAGCGTGAGGTATGTCCTAACCAATAAAAAAAAAGCCAGGAAAACCACCTTCCCGGCTAAGATTGACATTCGATCCATGTATAAATCATTAATGGAAGAAAAAATAGCTTGAGACCTCTGAAATATTCCGCTGTGAACTTGAAAAAATTAAGTTGAAATTAACAAATTAAAATCCTGCGGATTTTAGGGACTAATAAAATAAACCCTTGTAGGTATGCTACCCGGGTTTATTTTTTTGCGTCGTGAGTGGCAAATGGTAAAAGTAAGAGCTAAATTTTTGGAAAGTCGTTGATGAACGAATTTTACCTAAGTCTTATCATCATTAAAATTTTGCCACTTATAAGTAACCAGTTATAGGTTATACGATCATATTATCGTCATCTGGAGCGGAGCTTCTAGCACCCTTTTACAAGATCTCTTTTATCTGCTCACTTCAATATTGGTCTCAGCTTCAAAGTGTTTTTTTGGTCAAATATTTTGCTAAAAATTTACTCCGAAATGGCAAATCGGTAGTTTTTTAACATTTAGTTTATTTTTCTTACACTAAAATTACTCCCTAGGAAAAATTCCGAGGGGATTTTTTAAACTTAACCCTATTAATTATATGAAAAAATTTACAATGCTCTTATTATTTTTTAGCTGTATCTCGCTCGCCAGTATGGCGCAGTGGGTGTCGCTCAATCCTGGTGCAGGAGGGCAAGTACAAGATATCGTATGCGACCCAAATACCCCGAACCGTGTAATTCTTGCTTCCGATATGGAAGGAATTTATGAAAGTTTAGACAATGGCAACTCTTGGCATCACAAAGGTAATCTGAAACAAAATCGGGTCTATGCGGTAGCCGTTCCTTTCGGAAATGCTAATAAAATGTTTGTAGGAACACTTTACGGGCTGGAGGTCTCTAATAACGGCGGGACCACCTTTAGTCTTGTAACGCAGACTAAAAAAATGTCAATTGGCGCAATTGCCGTTGATCCAAACAATCAGAATAATGCCATCGCCGGTGTTGGTTGGAGAGATGATGATACCTTTGCAGGGAACTTTGGTATGTCAAAAAATGGCGACGTCGTTCTTTATCGCACGACCAATGGTGGGACAACTTGGTCTACCATAAATATAAGCGGTAGCGGTGATCGAAATGTTTACACTATCCAATTTGATAAATCCAACTCTAACAATGTGTATGTGGGGACTTCTCAAGGTGTTTTTAAAAGTACCAATGGAGGAGCCAATTGGTTCTCTTTGGACAATGATCCGGGATCAAACTCTGGAGTGGCGTTAAGTGCCAATGGTCAGTACCTTTATGGTACGTTCAATAATGACTTGTATGTGACCAGTACTTCTAATATCAACTGGCAGTTGAAAATGTCAGGCTTGGATGGTAGCGCCAGCTACTGGTATCCTGAGGTGGATCCTCGCAGCACTGGTACATCTCACAAAGTAACAATGGCCGTACTGGGCGATAGACCAGGTCTGTACGAAGGCACATTTGATTGGAGTGGTAGTAACGTGAGTAACTACGCCTGGAAAAAAATCTGGGAAGGATTATCTGGATATGACACAGGTTGGGATCTGGCAACTCCTAACGCACGTGTGGCTCACTACACGCCTACCTCTTGGAGCCGTGCCATTTGGTCTACTAGCAATCAAACCATTTTTCAAGCTACTCCAGGGGGAACTGGTTGGGGATGGAACTGGAACAACAAATACAGCAATAAAAATACCAATTTCAATGTATCAGGTACTTCCACCTACTCTAGTAAAGGAACTGCGAGTACCTATACATTTGATGTAGCCGTTCATAAAAACTATGTTATTCAGGGTATGGCTGACAATGGTTGGATGGAGAGTTGGGACAGCGGAACATCCTGGAGCAATGTACAAATGAGAAATGCGGGTAACCAATCCGATGTTCAGAGTGTGGACATTGGCCAAGCAGCCAACGGTCAATTTATCGTAATTACAGACGCGGCACCTCAGTGCTATGGAGGAAGGTGCTTTAGCGATGCAACATTATGGACCAAGATCCTCAGCAATACACCTTCGACTTCAGATCGATGGAAACCCGTTAATGGGAGTACAAGAAGCAATAATGGGGTCGTAGATAAAGGCAAGTATAGAGATATTGCCGTATCACCTGCCAAGAAAGACCGTGTATTTGCTGCCAGCAATGACTATGGCCTTTATATGATAGATGACCTAGGGTCTGCTGCCAATGAAGGGTCTAATACCTTAAAGCTCATATGGAACGATAACATTAGAGTTAAGAAAATAGCCCCTCACCCAACTAATAGTAATATTGTATATCTTACCGTGAATGGAGGAAACCCTTCAGGAGGTCAGGGTTTATACAAGGGCACATCAAGTAACAACGGTGCTAACTGGAGTTTTACTAAAATGAATGTTGCTGGGTCTGGCTGGGATTCTGAGGTAGCTGTTTGGATGAATGGTGGCCAGCTTTACATTGTTTACTACGGACAGGTAAATGGCGAAACTAAAGGACTGCTTTCCATGAACGATGGAGCCAGCTGGAATACTATTTTTGATAAGAATAATGCAACTAGTATAAATACGCCTAATTGGTATGCTGAGGTGGCTTCGGACTTTAAATTTAGTACTAAAGGAGGTATAGCTGGATATGACAATAAGATTGTATTAAACTACTATGACCACAGACAGCAGAAAACCTACGGCGTTTACAGAGGTACTATCAATGGAGCAAGCAATGTGTCGTGGGAGAATTGGTCTGGAGATATTGAGTTCGGAGGATTTACTTCTGCTGTAATAGCTACACCTTCGGATGGTATCAGATATTTTTATGCAGCTACTGCCGGAGCGGGACTGCTCAGACGCTCACTGTCAGGTGGAAGTACAAATGTCATCCCTACCAGCGTATCTATTTCTGGCTGCCCTGGTTCTAATATGGCTATTGGAGGCACAGTAGATTTAAATGAAACTGTATTGCCTACCAACGCTACAAACAAATCCGTAACGTGGAGTTCGTCCAATAATTCCGTAGCTACGGTAAACAGCTCGGGTCTTGTAACTGCTATTGCTGCAGGGTCTGCAACTATTACAGTTACTACTGTGAGTGGTAGCAAAACGGCTACTTGTGCCGTGACGGTAAGCGCCCCTACAGGTGGTTGCACTGCAACAGGAACGATCCTAAAAGAGAAATACGATGGAATCATAGGAACGTCAATTTCAAACTTGACAGGAGCTTCTATCTATCCAAACAGTCCATCTTCTACGTCTCAATTGACTTCTTTTGAAGTGCCAACGGACGCAGGCGATAACTATGGTCTGCGTGTACGCGGCTTGATCTGCGCGCCGCAGACAGGAACATATACTTTCTGGATAGCAGGAGATGATGCAGTAGAACTATGGTTGAGTACCAATACTAGTCAAAGCAACAAAGTGAAAATAGCAAGCCACACCTCTTGGACCAACTCACGTGAGTGGAACAAGTTCTCAAGTCAGAAATCTGCCTCGATCTCGTTGACGGCAGGTCAGAGCTATTACGTAGAAGCCTTGATGAAAGAAGGCACAGGCGGGGACAACCTTGCAGTAGGCTGGAGAAAACCAAGCGATGGCTCAGGCTCTAGCCCAGCGGAAGTTATCCCGGGAAGTGTATTATCGCCATCAGGAACTACCACAGTGATCCCTACGAGCGTATCTATCTCAGGATGCCAGTCATCACTGACAGTTGGAGCAACTGCCACATTGAGTGCTAGCGTATCTCCGTCCAATGCTTCGAACAAGAATGTGACTTGGTCTACAAGCAATAGCTCAGTAGCTACGGTGAGCAGCTCAGGTGTAGTGACGGCAGTAGCGGTAGGATCTGCCACAATCACGGTTACAACCGTAAGCGGAAGCAAAACAGCCACGTGCGGTGTAACTGTCAACTCAAACGGAGGAGGGAGCTCTTCAGTAACAGTGAGAGCAAGAATGTTGAGTGGTAGTAGTGATCAATTGCAATTGCGAATCAACGATGCTACGGTTAAAACTTGGACGGTCTCGGGTTCATCCTTTGCCAACTACACGGTTTCTTTAGCTGTTGATGGCAACGTTAAAACCTACTTCCCTGACAATGGCACTGATATGGAAATAGACTACATCATTGTGGACGGCACGACCTATCAAGCCGAAAGTCAGACAGTAATCCCTGACAATGGCACTGATATGGAAATAGACTACATCATTGTGGACGGCACGACCTATCAAGCCGAAAGTCAGACAGTAAATACTGCAACATGGCAGAATGGATCTTGTGGAGGGAGTTATAGTTCCAAACTATATTGCTCGGGCTACATAGACTTTGGTACGATCAGCGCAGCGACGACAGTTATACCTACAAGTGTTTCTATCGCAGGATGTTCAGGAAGTAGTTTGGCAATTGGAGCAACTGCCAATCTAGATGAAACAGTATCTCCGTCTAACGCGACCAATAAAAACGTAACTTGGTCTTCAAGCAACACTTCAGTGGCAACTGTGAGCAATACAGGTCTGGTGACGGCTGTATCAGCAGGTTCTGCAACAATCATCGTAACCACGGTTAGTGGAAGCAAGACTGCTACTTGTGGTGTGACTGTATCAGCTCCCGTTTGCACCAACCCAAGTGTTGTTAGCAATGGTGAGTTCGATAGCGGAACAGCCAACTGGCAGCTATATGTAAATACTACAGCCGGTGCTAGTTGGTCTGTAGTTACAGGTGCGGGCCTTTCGGGAAATAATTCGGCTAAAGCAACCATCAGTAATGGTGGAGGTACGGATTCCGATATTCAGCTATATTCTAGCATCGGGTCACTTTCTAATGGAAAGACGTATCAGGTGACTTTCAAGGCGAAAGCGTCAGGGTCAAGATCAATAAGAGTGGGTGTGCTTAGAGGCGCAAGTCCTTGGACTAACTTCCTTGCCGAAAATGTGAACTTAACTACCTCTGTCCAGAGTTTCACCTTGGAATTCACCATGAGTGAAAACAACAGTGATGCGCGCGTTGACTTCTTCATCGGAAATAACACCAATGATGTTTGGATTGATGCGGTAGCGGTAAAGGAGAAGTGTGCAGTAGGCACTCAATCGTCGAATAATGCAAGGTTTGCTCAATTGTCTGATATCGAAGAAGCGCCTTTTTCTGCCACGATCTATCCAAATCCAGTTTCCATCAGTGATGTGTTGACAGTCAATTTTGGTACGGACTCACCCAGTGAAGTAAGAGTGCTAAGTTTGAACGGACAAGTAATTTTCAGTCAACAATATAACGAAGTGTCTGCCATCAAATTACCCGTTGCAGAAATGGGAATTAACAATGCTGGTTTGTATTTCATCTATATTCAAACTAACAATAAACAAAAGGTGCAAAAGTTGATGATCAAATAATAAGCATATCAATAGACTAATAAAATAAACCCGGGTGGCTATGCTGCTCGGGTTTATTTTTTGCGCCGTGAGTTGGCAAATTGTAAAAGTTAAGAGCTGAATTTTTAGAAAGTTGTTGATGAACAATTTTACCTAAGCCTTATCATTATTTAAAATTTTGCCACCCATATGCAACCAGTTATGGGTTATGCAATTTGTATTCACATAATCTTTAGTAAGCTGAACTTTGATCAACGTACATCTGAAGGTCGTTATTTTACCCTACGCGTAACAGGCCGACGCTTCTTCTGGTCAGCAGACCACCGTTGAAGAATCAGCCCGATTAGTGCCTTCATTTTTTACCGTTATCAGCACAAAATGACTATATTAGATAAGAAGGAATTTACCAATTGATTTTAAAATAAAGTAGTTTTAGAAGCTATCAAAGATTAGCATAGTATAGCAGATCTGATAAAGAATCCACCCTAATCAAAATTCATAAGAGAAGAAAAAGTTCCTCCATCATGTGGAAGTGTTTTTGAAGTAGAGAAGCCAAAAATTTGTAAAATGGAGGCTCAGCAACAGGGAAAAGCGCTTTAAAAAATGTCATGCCAATTTCCGGTTCGGTTTATTGGCGTATTTCAATAAGTTTAAATTAGCGTATAAAAAACGAAGAGATATCAATACCAAATCTGAAGTCTCGCTTGATCGGGCTTACTTTCCAACACTTTCTCCCAAGGAATAACACCAACTTTATCTGCCCAAACCTGCCATTTGTCTTTCACGGCTTTAAGCTTTTCAGCATTGGTTTCTGCCAAATTGTTGGCCTCAAATGGATCAACCGTTAAGTTGTAGAGTTCATCGATATCATCGGGGTAAGTGCTTACCCATTTCCAGTTATCAACTCGGGCCGCTTTATTTCCTTCGTGTTCCCAAAAAAGTCCTTCATGGGGGATTCTTTCTTCATGATTAAAAATCGGAAGTAAAGATTTCCCTACTCCTTGTTGGATAGAATTTCCTTGGAAGCTTAGCGGATATTTTGCATCTGCTAATTCAGTGAACGTGGTCATTATATCAATGATGTGAGCAGGTTGGCTGTCGATTCTTTGCTCTTTTATCATCTTGGGATAATGGGCTATAAAAGGACTCCTAATACCGCCTTCGTTACCCCAATGTTTGAACTTTCTGAAAGGCGTATTACTAACGTTTGCCCATGGTAACTTATAGCAATTAAACGAACCCGCTTCTCCAATTGAAGCAGTTAAATCAGGATTTGAGTAGTCTTCCCGGGTACCACCATTGTCAGAGAGAAATACAATCAAAGTATTGTCCAACACACCCGCCTTTTTCAGTTTAGCTACAAGTTCACCAATGCCCCTGTCCATCGACTCAATTTGAGCAGCATACACCGACATTCTTAAATCATAGTCATCTTTTTCAGCATCGGTAAGGCCATCCCATGCCGGAACTTTGCCATCTGCTTCAGAAATAGTGAAATCCTCCTGTATTATCCCTAAGGCTTTCTGTTTTTTGAAGCGTTCCGCTCTAATACTTTCAAAATCCTGAAGATATTTACCTCGGTATTTAGCAATATCTTCTTTTCGGGCTTGTAAGGGAAAGTGCGGTGCAATGTGAGCCAGGTAAAGAAAAAATGGTTTTTCATCTTTAATCATTTCGTCAACGAATCGAATACCATAGTCATTGATAGCTTCCGTGGAATAATAACCTGCACCGGGTTGAATAATACTGTTCCCAAATACCAGCGGCTGATCTGATATGAAAGGGGCAAAATATTCACCCCCATGATGGGGCATGCCGTAGAACTTATCGAATCCTTTTTTGGTGGGCCAATATGCTGTATCGTTACCAATATGCCATTTACCGGACATGGCTGTGTTGTAACCATTCTCCTTTAACAATTGAGCAATAGTAATGGTATTATCAGGAAGATATCCACCATATCCTGGCAAACCACAATCCTCTTGCATAAAGCCCATATTGGCTTGGTGCGGATATAACCCGGTAAGGAGAGAAGCTCGGGTAGGACAGCAACGAGAAGCATTATAGAATTGAGTCATTCTCAGGCCATGAGCAGCAAGGCTATCTAAAGCCGGCGTATGGATTTCTGATCCATAGCTGCCCAGATCAGAAAATCCCATATCGTCAGCTAGGATCAAAATAATATTTGGTCGTTCGTCTTTAAGAGCGACCGCTTTTACATCCGCTTTTTTACAAGAAGTAAGGTTTGTTAGTGATACAGAAATACTAATAAATAGCAATAAATTTTTCATAAAGTCAATTAGT
>LXQK01000018.1:32582-38874 GCA_001683905.1 Marivirga sp. ANT-B6 | reverse complement strand
AATAGATTGTTCAAAATAGAAAACTTAACCCGTGATCTGAGTTGGATTAATCGCTCTTCAATTATTCTAAAATCAATTTTTCGTTACCTCTAATTATTTAGCTACAGTTGTCTGGGTAAAATTTTTTATAAATGGAAGTCCTGCTTTGTGAATGATATCAAAATTCCCAAATAAAGATATTTTATAAATAAACTGTCTCAAATACAGTAAAACTTATTCCCAAAATACTGGCCTTATGTCGGAACCTCTAGCTCTGCAATCGCCACAGTAACTAAAAGTGTATATGACCTGCAAAAATTTATCAGTAAAAAGAGGTACATAAGCCCCCTCTCCAAAGAGTTTTCTTTTATCCTCACTTCCTAATATATGTAGGGCGTCATCAGGACAGGATTTATCTCTGTAAAAATAATCTAGATCGTTATAGGTTACAAAGATTCTTTTCTTTGCAATAGCGGTAGCATATATATAACCAATGACAGGTTCTTTAGGATTATTTACAGCATATAAATTCCCTCTTATTTCTGTAGGTTGGGCGTCATAAAAAGACCCCAACTGCTCAGAATTTTTTTTCATATTCTTTAGGTAAAAGTAGGCTTCTTTTGTTAACGTATGTTGATTTATTAATATGCTGTACTTCTTGCTCAATTTTATATCAAAGGGCACGCTTGTTATTAGCGCTTGATAAACGATATTTTCCGATAGCGCTGCTGTAGAACCTAATATAATGGATGTGGACTCATTATATTGCCAGCAAGTAAAGATTTGATTTTCCTGCGTTCTGCGAATAATCTTATCATCGACGTATTCGAGGCTACTCTGATAGGGGGCATTAAACTCCCATGTTTCGACAAAATCCCATTTGTAATACGGACTATTATTTTCATAGTCATGGGTATTCACATATATTTCTAAGCCATTAATGTCATTTTTTTTCCAATTGATACTGTCGATAGCAGGTGTTAATAATGGGCTTACAAAATCTGATCGGTAGTAACTACCTTCTTCGGTAAAGATTGATAAATAGTAATTTTCCCCCAAATTAAGAATTAGGGTAGAAGAATATTCTCCGTCTCCGCTGGGGGTCAAAATTTGATTGGTGCCATCTTGCCCAAAGACTGACACACTTGCCCCTACAACTGGCCGAATAAAGGATGAGTCCGATAAATTAGCGGTGCGGCTCAGTTTAATAGTCGTGAGGTCCCCTCCATAAATCAAAGCACCTTCTACGACCAAATATCTATTCTCCGATTGTAATATTGAAGGCTCGAAGGGATCTATGCATCCATAAAAAAGAAACATCAAAAAAGGTAAAAAGGAGATGCGATGGTTTATGGTCATCTTTCTAAAATCTAATATTAAAATTTACATAGGGAATAGCACTGCCGAAAATGGATAATTGATACCCTTTGATGGCACCATTTTCTGATACAAAATAGGTGGAATACGCATTTCTTCTTCCCGTAAGATTATAAATGCCTATTGTCCAAGAATTATGAGTTTTTTGGTGAACTTTATGATTTCCCTCTATATTCATTGAAATATCGGCCCTGAAGTAATTGGGAATACGATATGCGTTTCTATCTGAGTAGAATACCCTTTCTGAGCCATTATAATCATACTTTGCAATAGGAATGGTAATAGGCCGTCCGGTGCTATAAGTGCTGGTTAAAGAAAAGCTAAATCGATGCGAAAACTTGTAATTTCCGATGAAGGAAAAATCATGTGGTTTATCAAAATTTGAAGGGTACCATTCTCCGTCATTGATCACTTCTCCCTTTTCAAAATTATTAGCCTGCAAAAGTGACCGGGAATAAACATAAGTTATCCATCCATTTAGTTTTCCCAACGACTTTTTGACCATAAACTCTACACCGTAAGCTTTGCCTCTGGTGCTGATTACATCGGTTTCTATTTCGTGATTCATTACCAATTGAGCCCCAGCTTTGTAATCTAGGTAATTTTTAATGTTTTTGTAATAGCCTTCAATAGATGCCTCTATCATTCCGGATAGGAAGTTTTTATAGAGACCCACCGAGATCTGATCTCCAAATTGGGGCTGAATATTTGGATCGCTTAATTTCCAGATGTCTGTGGGAGAAATAGCCGTTGAATTGGTTAACATGTGAATATATTGCCTCAAAGTGTTATAACTTACCTTTAACGAAAGATCGTCCATGATCAAGTATCGCGCAGACAATCGATATTCAGGGCCATGAAAGGTATTTACAAGACTTCCTTTTCTATAAGAAACTGTATCCAACCTATTAAAATCCTCGAACGGAGCGTTAGGTCGGTAAGTGAATACTGTTTTTTTTCCCATGTAGTTGTACATGCTATATCTCAAACCTATATTCAAAGTCAGTTTTGAAAATACTTCATATTGATCCTCCAAATAAAGTGCGGTTTCAAAAGCTTGTTCCTGCTCCAGCTCATCAGGCATAACGTTTGATATTCCAAATTTCTGTATTGAACCCGGTTGAATATTGTATCGAATGGCGCTCAATCCATAAGATAAGGTGTGTTTACTATTAAGCGAAAAATTGAAGTCCGTATTTATATTATACTGGTTAATTAAAAAATCCAGTTGAAATGAATTTACTGTATCTTTTTTGCTGGAGACGTTATAATTGTAGCGGCTATATCCAAAAGCAAATTCGCTATATAATTTTTCAGTTAATTTCTGTTTCCACTTTAAGGTTCCGTTCAAATTTCCATATCCAAAAAGCGAATCGCTTCTAAGTTGAAACTTATCATGGCTAAGGTATCCGGTGAAGGAAATGCTACTTTTATCATTTACTTCATGATCGATATTTAAGTTTGTATCATAAAATGAGCCACTGCTATTTTTAAAATCGGCGTTTTCTATTAGATCTAAAATCCAATTGGAATAGGTGATACGGCCTCCCAGTAAAAAGGAAGTTTTATCCTTAATGATGGGCCCTCCAACGCTAATTTTACTGGTCAACAAGCCAATTCCGGCAGTTCCTGAAATTTTTTTCTTGTTACCAAACTTGGGAGTCATATGCATTACTGAAGACAGTCTGCCTCCGTATCTCGAAGGAATGCTGCTTTTATAAAGCTCCACCTCTTTAATAAAATCAGCATTGATAGCAGAAAAGAAACCAAACAAGTGAGACGGATTGTATACGGTGGTGGCGTTATAGAGGATAAGGTTTTGATCTACCGCCCCACCTCTCACATTAAAGCCAGTGCTTGCTTCTCCCACTGTTTTTACGCCGGGCAATGTTTGCATTATCCTTAGTACATCTGGTTCTCCCATTACTGCGGGAATTTGCTTAATCGTTTTAAGGGATATCATTTCTATT
Source organism: Marivirga sp. ANT-B6 (assembly GCA_001683905.1). Taxonomy (GTDB): domain Bacteria; phylum Bacteroidota; class Bacteroidia; order Cytophagales; family Cyclobacteriaceae; genus ANT-B6. Next base: position 35,548 of record LXQK01000018.1, on the reverse strand, counting down.
CCCATTTGAGTGCTGTTCACGTTTCTATCCCGCTCGGATCTCACTACCACCTCATTTAAAGAGACTATATTTTCCAGGAGGTCGATTTGCATATTTCCGTCTGAATACACGATAACTTTCCGCTCCAGATCTCTCATACCCACTGCTTTGATCTTCAGCGATTGCCTTCCTTTTGGAATGGAGATGGTAAAATTCCCAAATTGATCGGTTGCGGTTCCTACAGATGTATTTTCCAACATGATGGTGGCGCCATATACGGGTTGCCCATTTGCCGCCTCCCGCACTTGCCCGGTTACCTTGGCTTTTCCAGGCGTAATTTTATTAGTTCTGATGCCAATGGAAACCACTTTATCTTTTTCTATCTTATCAAAATCGTCTAAGGTCTTAAAATAATCAAATACTTCAGTTTCAATTTCATCGCCCCTGTTGTCGGCTAATTTTTTTGTGTCAGCATTAAAAAAATCATCTGGAAGGGAGAGAATAATCCTTTGATCTTGAGTGAAAAAAATATTCTTATTGTCTACATCTATGGCGTAGAGTAGATTCGTTTTATCAACAGCCTTATCTAGTATAAATTTTAAATCTTGGTTGTTGACGATAATATTTACCTGAAGGCTATCAGTTTGGCGCGGATCATGGTAAACCCGATAGCCGGTCTCTAAAAATAGTGCTTCCGAAAAGTCGGCAAATGATTTGTTTTCCAGTTTGAGTGAAAAATTTTCAGGAGAGGTTTCCTGTCCATACACATGAAACAGTAGCGAGTTGAAAAATACCAGAAAAATAGTAAAATTGATGTTTTTCATTATTTATTGGTTGATGCCCCCAGATATTCCACCGTTCTTATAATAGTATGTTCTGGGTCTTTTTTAAAGTTGAATTTATTTTTGTTGAGCATTTTTCGTATTTCCTTTTTCCGCTCTTTATCATAATTCAAAAGATCTTTTTTACTTGTCACAACATACACCTCATCTCCATTCCTTATATAAAACGCGTTATGTTGTACAAATTCTCTTTTGACGCTTCTATCGCCGACCTCTTTTTTAAGTATTTTTGTTCGTTTAATCAGCACATCTAAAACTCCCATACTTAGCAGCTCATAGATACCAGACAGGCCTGACGTTTCCAGAAATACAAACCGGTGGCCTTTGAGGTCAAACCATTCAATATCCTGTTTTTTGACAATGATTTGAAAATCATTGTCAGGGGATGTAATTAATAATTCGTCTTTAACCAATTCATAATACATGGCAACATTATCGTACAGGTTTTCATCGTACAACAAAGAGCCCGATATCGCCTGATTGGTATCGAAATACTGATGTCCTTCAATTCCAAAATCATAACCTGAGTAGTGCCTACCTGTATAAAGTGAAGAACCATCACCTACAACCCCGTTATAAAATGCAATAGCTTGTGTATAAGTAAGGCTATCGAGATTGACATTTTGTCCAATGATGTCCGAAGCCAGGCAAAAAATCGCTGATAACATCAATATTGTCAGTTTTAATTTCATAAATATGGTACGTCTTCTGTTGGACTAATGAATATATCGGATGAGCAGTAGGAGTTGCTGGTCATCAAACTTTTAAGAAAGCATTTTGCAAAAAATCAGGATAATACATTTAGAATTCTGAACAAAGTTTGATTATTCACAAAAATATGAAACGATGTCATGCATGCTTTATCCTTGCTTTTGTAGGACCGCTTTCTCTTTTGTAGCTTACTTTTTATTTGCATATTAATTGATATTTTAAGGCTATTTTTTGGACATCATCCTGTCCCTGACTTCAAAAGAGAACTTGGAATAGCCAGCATTGCCATTGTCGTTTAAGCCCTGAACGATTCCTATATATTTTCCAGAAAGATCTGATGTGTAGAAGGCTATTTCCTTTGTTCCTGTTCCATGTATTGTAACAGATGGATCCCAAAATAGAAGATTTCTATGATCAGGTTTAGGACTATTTTTACTCATTTTGTCACCGTGCATCGGGCTATAAAAAACACGTGGAACCTGCAAACCTTCGTAGTTAACTACCGTCGTGGAGGGATCTAAGTGGACATCTTCCAAAGAATTAGTGTACGTTCTATAATTGATTATACCTTGTACCACACTCTTACCTCCCAGGATAAAGCCATCTTTAATAATATCGATTTGCTTCACCAGCAGTGGATTGTATTCAATAATTTTATTGATATCGAAGACAGGTATGTTATTAATCAAAACAAGAGGGTTATCTGTAAAGATTTTTTGGGGCATTCTGATTACCCTGAAATTAAACATATCGCCTTGTTTTCTTACCAATACTTCTGGAACGTACTCCCGCATTACCTCCTCCATGGTAGGAAATCTGGTATAATTATCGAGGACATAAGTATGATCAATTCGGTCATAAAAATTTGTACTGTCTATTGCCGATGCTAAGATTATATTATTCTCGGAGTTCCAGTATACATTTTGAGTTTGCATGTGGATGTGCCTAGAAATTATCGATCGTTCGTAGTTGGGATTTAAATAGAATGGGCCCCATGTGTCATCCAAATCGTCATCAAAAAATGGGTTCTCCAGCGAAAACCTTATTTTATCGTTTTTTGATGAACTAGCTTGTATCACTAATTTTTGATTTCCATACAGCCCCTTCGTAACAAAATAGAAATTTCCTTTTCCATCTGTTTTGCTGCCATAAAGCTGCGCCATTTTACCAGTAGTAGCCAGGTAAAAGCGGATTCTTCTAGAATCCATTGCAGCAGGATTGTCCACCTTTCCCTTAATCGTCAATCCTTCATATTCTGGAATAAAACTATAAGCATCCTGTTTGACAACACGATTGGTTAATTTGAATTTCCGCCATCCGTGGGTGAGCATCACATTATCCATGTCTTGAATGGTTTGCTCACTGACATCATCAAAATAATAAGCAGGTGACTCAATTTCTCCTTTTAATTCAGATGACAGCCATAAATAATGA
>LXQK01000018.1:30087-32465 GCA_001683905.1 Marivirga sp. ANT-B6 | reverse complement strand
CCAAAGATAGGTTCGACTTTAGCAGACTATCAATGCCGTCGGCTTCAACAGCTACGTTAAGGGTTACCTTTTCTCTGTGGTATAAAGTTTCATCCTCAATACTTGTATTAATTTTTAGTTTACTAGCCGGATATTTAAAATAAAGCCTTTCAGCCAGCGGCTTGTTTTCGTAATCATATAGCGTAATCCGGGAAACACCTTCCTCAAGGTTATCCCTCTCAATAGCGAAATTTACTTTTCCATCTATCATGCGTTTTTCCACAATTATGCTACTTCCACGGTTCGAATGAACTACTAAAGAAACATTTCTACTAAAGTCGACGTCAGCAGCGACAGAAACTAAAAGTTCTTTCTCTCTTGCATCTTCCAAATGAATTACATACCCATTGTTGATGGGTGTTGGCATAGCATTTGAAATAATGCTGTCAGTCTTTGTTTGAATAATAGTTTTAATATCTACACCTTCCTCAGGGGTATAATAGAAATAGCCAATACCAAATGTTGAAGGCTTAAATAGGGTAATGGTGTCATTTCTGTCATTGACGATGGCACCTTTAAAATCAATCCCTTTACCACTGTTATCCACCACTCGGAACGCTACTTTGCTTTTGATACCATTTATCAACTGGCCCCCTTCAGGAAAAAATTGAATGTTTAGGGAGGAATCTCGAGTACTTACAATATTTTCGGAATTGTAAATTGTATTGAAAATAGAGATTTCTTGTGCGAAAAAATGTTCAGAGCCAAAATTTTTCATCCAATTTGTATAGGCTCTCACTTTATATTTCCCAGACTTTAGCGCCAAGGGAAGATAAACCGCTCCGTTTCCGAAGCCTTTCGAAACAGCAATTTTTACTTGAATGGGAGGCGCCGTGCCGTTACTTAATAATTCTACATAGACAACTTCGCTGAGATCCAATGGCTTATGATTTCTTCCACTAACAATATTAATTTTAAACCACATAGTTTCTCCTGCTAAATAGGATGGCCTGTCTATGTGAAGAAAGAGTTTTTCTTGGAGATGATTTTCTGGAAGCCCCTCTTCTGAAAGCCCCTCATTGGCCTCTAATGATTGATCAGCGGTTTTCTGCGCAAATTCAGAAACCTCTTTCAAAGTAGCCAGCTTTTCTTTTACCTGCTCATTTTCCGGTTCAATTTTTTGGGCTATTTCATAAGGCAAAATTGCATTGTCATTTTGTTTGGCAGCCTTAAATGCCCCCGCTAAGGTGTCAAATGCACTGGCTACTTCAGGAAAAAGGAAAGTATTAATCCGGAATACCTTTTTTGCTTCTTCCTGCTCACCGCTATAGAGCAATACATATCCTACTGAATTCAGTTCAGAAGGGCTAAATACCTTACCCCTGATCTGATTTGCCAGAGCCAAGCCATCAATATTCTTATCCTTTAAAATACCTTCTTTTTGCCATTGGCTCAAAAATGGAAAGCTATAATAATTGGGCGTATATTCCTTTCCATGTATGATTAATAGCAGATCTCTTTCAAGTGATAATACAGGATATTCCACAATTCTTCCTTGTTCTACATTCCCTTTATATATAATAAAGGTTGGCACCCTGTAAATAGCCTTTCCGATTTCCTCTCTATCCGGACTCTGTTTATAATGTTCTCCAGTCGCCACGCCGATCATCTCTACCTTTTCCGCAGATATGTTCAACTCATCCAGAATTTTCAGAAATCTTGGCAATTCTCTACGACTATCACCACACCAGCTACCGAAGAAAATCTGTACCCTATATTGCTCTAAGGCTTCTTCCTTTAGTTGTGCTATTATTTCCTGATTTGGAGTGTAGTTGTATTGATTGTTGTACCATTCAGCTTCCAATAAGGCAGCTCTTTCTATATTTCCCAATAGGTGGGGAGCAGGATCATCTGGTTCGGATTGTGCTACAGCTGAAATACTTAGCAACAGCAAAAAAGCAATCATTTTTTGTCTGATCATAGATGGCTGGTATTGAAATTTAAAGCTGTTGATCGAATATGTTTTTTCTACTTAAATTCTTAATCTATTCGGCAATCGTGATTTCTACTGACATTTTTTGAGATACTTATCTCCTAGTTACTGAATATAAAGTCACCTTTTATCGGTTCATACCAATTATTGATTCTAAGTTTCATTGCCCTTTTTTTATTTAAAAACGGTTTTTCATGTCTTTCCCTTGACAAGCGAAACCGCTCCAACAAAATTTTCTCCTCGTTCTAAATTCCCGGATGTAATAGCAATTGAATACACCCTATTTTCTAATAGATCTCCTTTTGAATGCCAAGAAGCACCGTCATCTTCACGCATATAAATGCCTTCCGTGTCTGATTCCAGATATAATTTGTTTTCGATGTTAGGATCGCACACCACATCCTGT
>LXQK01000018.1:14217-29905 GCA_001683905.1 Marivirga sp. ANT-B6 | reverse complement strand
ATTTTGTTTATTCTAGGTCGCAGCGAAAATAAATACAATTGCTATATAGTTACTGTTATTTCATGAATTAGAAGTTAATAATGCCTGGTAAACATAATGTTTTTGACTCCAACTTACTTTATTTGTAGTGTCATGAATTCTTTTTTGAAGAATTTGTATCTCTCCTATTTGTTTAGGAATTATACTATTTTATGTACCTATTTTTTTGGGAAACTGATCAACATTAACTGAAACTTAGAAAAGAAAATTAACTAATTTGAAACCTAAGATGATATGAAAACACCTAGAGACCTTTCTAAAATTCATGCGTTAGTTAGTAACCTTTTTAAGTGGCCCGAAACAAAAGAAGATTGGGGAAAATATAGAATTACCCAAGAGCAAATTGATTTTTTTAATGAAAATGGATATTTAGACAACATTAAATTGTTAGAAGAATGGCAGGTAGATGCATTAAATGAAGAATTAAAAGAACTAATGGATCCTGAACATCCATCTCATGATTTATTTTATGAGTTTTTCTCTAATGAATCTACCAATCCAGATAAAGTAGTCTTTCACTCTTTAGGTCATTGGAGAATAGGTGCTGGATTTCATGACGTAAACTGGAATCCTGCATTTTTAATGGCTGCTAGTCAGCTTTTAAAAGATGAGTCCGTGAGATTCTGGCATGATCAACTTTTTTGTAAACCAGCAAAGCATGGAGGAGTGGTCGCGTGGCATCAGGATTATTCATATTGGACAAGAACTGTAAAAATGCAGCATTTAACATGTTGGATTGGTCTCGATGATGTCTCTACCGAAAACGGATGCTTACACTATATACCCAAAAGCCATCGTTGGGGACTATTAGAAAAGCCGGTTTTAACTGGGGAGATGGAAAATTTGTTTTCCGTTTTAGATCCAGCGCAAATTAAAGAGTTTGAAAACGCAGTTCCAATAGAAATGAAAAAAGGATATGCTGCTTTTCATCATCCACTAATGGTTCATGGCTCATACGAAAACAAGTCGGAAAATCCCAGACGTGCTTTTGTGTTAAATGTATTTGCCGATGGCACTACTTCCGCCTCTGATGAACCGCTATTAAGAGGTGTGCCGGTATTTAAGAAAGGTGAAAAGCTCGAAGGACAATTTTTTCCATTATTGTTAGATCGGGATAAAGAGGGAATTTAGTTTGTATTCGGTAATTCTATTGTATCCATTATCATTTACTCATGTTTCGCACATGGATTTAAGATGTTGAGAAGGGCATAAGCCTCCTCAGCGTTGTAAAAAGCAGGATTAGTATATTCATTTCTGAAATTTCAAAAATTTATGCGCCTGACCCCAGCTGGGGCAAAATGTGATTACCGCTTATCTTTCAATAGCTGTAGGTTCAACCCGAGGCCTTTAATTACTTTAGTCGGAAGGCACAAATAGGCCTACCTATCTTAGGTTGAAAGCCTTTATATAAGGTTCGATAAAATCAATTAACTCAGCACTACTTAAGTCCTTGGGGAAATCTGTTGTAAATAGCCAGTGTGATGTATAGGTTGTTTTGTCAGATGGTTTTATAGTCTCATACGAGCCTTGCTGTTCTAGCTCTATATAAGGCTGAAGCTCGCTGATATATAATTCAATATTTCCTTGTTCAGGAGCAAGATCACTTTCTTTAATTATGGGAAACACCTTAATAAATAAAACGCCATTATTGATATAGGAGGACCATCCAGATTTGCTTAGCGTGAATAATTTTTTTCTGCCATTAAGCACAGACATCATGCTAGCTGGGATCGTAAAATCAACACTATTCAGCCCTTCATTGTAAACGGCATCACCATTAAAACTTGGGTCTAAGTAACAATAATCGGGCAATGAAAGCTTTTCTTTGAGCGCTTTAAATTTAACCACAGGAAACAATACTTTCCCCCCTTTAGGTAATCTTGTGTTTTCCCAATGGCTCAACTGGATTATTTGATTTGAAATATTTTTTGCCGTATAGGTAACTTGTAAATGACCGGAATCTTTAAGTTCGTATATTTTTTCAATCTGAATTAAAGATGCTTCACATACACCACTTTGGAGGATAGCTCTTTTATTAGATAGCTCCAGCACACTATACGCTCCATTATTAATTACGCTCGGAGGCGGCCAATTCCATTTGTTTTGAGGTGAAGGCCACCATGTGGATCCGTACACATCTGAAGTTTCTTCCTTTTCAAATAAAACCGGTATTTCGTTGATCTTTAATTGTGCAATGCGCCCTCCATTAGAAGGCTCGACCAAAAGTTCGGTAGACTTATTTAATAATTTTAAATTGCTCATATTTCAGGTAATAAGTTTATAACTACCAAGAACTTTATAAAATTTTAATCCTAGGCAAAAATTTACGATTTTACCTTTTGAATTAAAAATTCTTAGCTTTTACTACTGTTGATTCACTTCTTTTATCGTTTGCAAGTTTACCCGTGTACGAATTGCATTATAATACTCCGCACTCTCTATGAAATTATTTTACTATTACCCAATTTGGTCTATCCAAGAAGTTCCTTTAGAAAAGGCGTTAAAGCTGATTAAGGAAAGAGGCTATGATGGAGCAGAATATACCATTGATTTAGTGTATGATTTAAGGGAGATACAAGAACTTTTTAAAACTTCGGGTCTTAAATTGTTAGCGCAACATCCATTGGCCAATGGTACGGATTTCGAAGCTTATAAAAAGGACTATGTAGCGCGTTTAAAACACATCGTTTCTAGGCATCCAACCCATATCAACTGTCACACTGGAATGGATTATTTTAGTTTTGAAGAAAATTTGGAACTACTGAAAATTGCTGAGGAATACGTGTCAGGTACCGATATTTTGTTGACCCATGAGACGCATAGAGGTAGATTTTCTTATAGTCCGATAATCACTTCTGCATACATTGAAGCTTATCCATCGATTAGGCTTACAATTGATTTTTCTCATTGGTGTGTCGTGAGTGAGTCTCTACTAGCAAACCATCAAACATTTTTGGATAAAGCCATTGAGAAAGCATTTCACATTCATGCACGCGTTGGAAATCAGCAGTCTCCCCAAGTAAATGATCCATTTGCTCCCGAACATGCCGAGGCGCTAGAAAGACATCTTGAGTGGTGGCAAAAAATAGTGGATTCTGCTAAAAAGAGAGGACTAAAGGAATTACCGATTACTTGTGAATTTGGCCCAGTACCTTATTTGCCAACACTGCCCTACACCAATCAACCGGTAGCTTCTATCTGGGACATCAATTATAAAATAATGAACTACCTGAGAGAAAATTTAAAAGTCTAAGTTCAAGATTAATAATAGGGGATTAAATATGATAATGTAAAGGTAACATCAGCGTGAAAGGAGCCGTACTTACTGCGAACAGTTTCTCCTACATTTATGTATGGCCTAGGCATGGTTATCAAAATCATATTGCTACTGCCCTGCGATGAGCAGTATTTAACACTGGGATATCATTAAATCTTTTCGGATTTTTATCAGGTGGTGGTGAAATGCCCCGTTAGGGAAATAGGGGAGCACGGGGCAGTACCACGTCAAAGGCGGATATGCGATCGGTCAGCAAAATAGGATACATCATTTTTGAGTGTACTTTGCCCGGGAGTATCTGCTGATTGCTCAAAATCAAAAAATTAAAAGATGTAAAATTTTAGCATAAAAATGTCCAAAAAAGACTACCCCAACTGTCTTTACATTGAACTAAAACTTTTAACAATGAAAAAATATTTATTGCTACTTCACGAAGACATTGAGCAAATGCAAAAACTTTCCCCAAAAGAAATGGAGGAATTGACGAATTCCCATATGGCTTGGGCTGAAAAACTGGGCGAATCAGGACATCTGATTTCAGGCGAGGGGCTTGAAGAAAATAATGTACAGATTTCTGGAAAGGACTGTATCGTAAAAGACGGGACTTTTTTGGAATCCAAAGAAATGATTGGAGGCTATTACTTACTGCAAGCCAAAGACCTTGATACGGTCATAGAATTAGCAAAGGGCTGTCCCTGCCATTTATGGGGCGGAACTACCGAAATAAGACCGATTATGGAATATGAGAAATAATTCATCTTCCGTTGTCGAATCGAGTTACAGAATCTATTACGGTAAATTATTTTCAGCGCTTTTCAGCCAATTCGGTGCCAATTATGTGAGCGAAATCGAAGATGCCATTCAAAATTCATTCTACAAATCCCTTAAAAGATGGAAACCAAATCAGATTCCTGGGAACAAAGAAAACTGGCTTTTTATTGTTGCCCGAAATGATGTTTTGAATCAAATTAAAAAAGAAAGCCGAGCATATTCCGAATCTTATTTTGAAGAAACCGAAGAAAAAGAAATCCCGAACGAGGATTTAAGACTACAAACCATTTTGTTCTTATCCAAATCCAAAAATGTTTCTTCCAAAGTAAAAGTAATCTTTATTCTAAAAAACATCTTTGGTCTACACATTAAAGAAATTAGTGAAAGCACCCTATTATCCCAAGATGCCATTTACAAAAGCATAAATAGGGCGAAAATTGGCTTTCGACAAGCTACAAGGGGCGTAGATTTCGATTTAACTTTTGAGCAAATGACCGAAAATGAAATTGTAATCGTAGAAGAAATTCTATATGCGGTTTTCAATATTGGTTTTGACTCTTTTAGCGAAAAAATCAAGTCAATTATCAATGAAGATTTGTGTTTAGAGGCGTTGGCACTTGCAAAAATCTTGTCCGACAAATTCGAGCGAATAACAACAAAAAACCTTCTTGCCCTATTTTGTTTTCATCTTGCAAGAATTCCAGCAAAGGTAAAAGACGACAAAATCATTTCCTTCTTTGAACAGGATAAAACGATTTGGAACAATGACTTTATAAAATTGGGTTTTCACTATTTAGAAAAACCTGAAAAGCTGAATAAATATTATGTCGAAGCGCTGATTGCATGCAAACACATGACAGCTACAAAGAACGACAACGAACATTGGAACGAGATTATCAAACTCTACCAACTATTGCTTTCCCTTTCAAATTCGCCGATTATGAAATTAAACCTTTGCTATTGTTTAAGCAAATCACAAAGAATGGAAGAGGCAAAAGAATTGTTGGAAATTGTCGAAAAACAATTACCTAACGAACATTTCTATCTCTCATTGGTAAAAGCCGATATTTTCAAAGACAAGAAAACCTTAGAATCCGGGAAAATCATAGACCAAGTACTAAAAAACATGAAACAAAAAATCAGACGAGCATACATATTAGAAAATATGTCAACGGACTTCTGAATAAAGGAATCAAGATTCTGCAAACAATATTTTCAATCCTGGTACTATCATTTATGAGAAATTACAAACGTTAGTAATTTCCTAAAGAAGCTATTCAAGCGTTCTCTGAATAAATTGCCTAATTCAAAAGCATTTACTTTCCCAAGGTCTGTTACTCACAGACCTGGCAGCTGCAAAGAAAACAACATGAGCACATACGGTGTTCCCCTAAGAATCAATTTGAATTATTGCGCATGATATTGGAGGGTATGGCGAGCCAATGACCCAAATATATATCTTCCTTCCCTATTTTTTAAACCCCGCAATGGTCTTTTCGATGATATCGCAGCACTCATGCAGTTGCTCTTCATTTATGACCAAAGGCGGGGCAAAACGAATAATGTTGCCATGGGTAGGCTTGGCAAGAAGCCCATTGTCACGCAGTTTCAGGCAAATATTCCATGCCGTTTCGCTATCGGGTGAATCTTTGATGACGATCGCATTCAACAAGCCACGCCCTCTGACGAGTTTTACCAGGTCATTCTTCTGAATAAAGCTATTCATGCGTTCCCTGAATAAATTACCTAATCTAAAAGCGTTTTCCGCAAGTTTTTCATCTTTGACTACTTCCAGCGCAGCTATTGCCACCTCGGCCCCAAGTGGGTTGCCGCCAAAGGTAGAGCCATGTTCACCGGGTTTTATGGTAAGCATCACCTCGTCGCTCGTCAGTGCCGCCGATACAGGATATACACCGCCCGATAGCGCCTTTCCCAGAATCAGGATATCGGGTTTAAAACCATCATAATCGCAAGCCAGCAATTTCCCGGTCCGCGCTATGCCCGTTTGTACTTCATCGGCGATAAACAATACATTTTTCTTGCGGCACATCTCATAAGCCTTCTTCAGGTATCCATCAGCTGGCACCACTACCCCGGCCTCGCCCTGGATGGGCTCTACCATAAAACCAGCCACATGAGGATCTTCCAGCGCTCTTTCTAAAGCAGGCAGATCGTTGTAAGGAATGATGACATACCCCGGTAAGTACGGCCCATAATCTTTATAAGCCGAAGGGTCTGTTGAAGAGGATATGGCCGCAATAGAGCGGCCCCAGAAGTTATTCTCTACAAAAATTATTTTAGCCTGATTTTCTTCTATTCCCTTTACTTTGTAGGCCCACTTTCGGCATAGTTTTACACCGGTTTCGCAAGCTTCCACGCCTGAATTCATGGCCAGCACCTTGTCATATCCAAAATACTCGGTAATATATTTTTCAAACCTCCCCAGTACGTCGTTGTAAAAAGCCCGTGAAGTAAGGGTAAGCTTTTGCGCCTGTGCGATCAGTGCCTGTATAATTCTAGGATGGCAATGTCCCTGATTGACAGCACTATAAGCCGATAAAAAATCATAATACTTTTTCCCGTCTACGTCCCACAGATATACACCCTCGCCCCGTGCCAATACTACCGGAAGGGGATGGTAATTATGTGCTCCGTACTTTTCTTCCAACGCAATAGCATCTGAACTTTTGGATATGGTATTTGGCATAATTGTATTACTTTTGAGGGTTTAAAAAATATTTTATTATATTTCAAAGTTAGCAAAATTGGCTGTGGAAAAGAATGGGAAAGGCAAAACTTTTGAGGGAGGCGGATTAAAATTAGTAGAAGGCGTAGACTATTACTTCAATAAAGGAGGTCTCATGGTTTTTACGGAAGCCTATCACCTAAAAAGGGGGTATTGCTGTAATAGTGGCTGCAAACACTGCCCATATGAAATAGGGCAGGCGGGTAAACACAAAATCCCCCAATAATGCGTCGCTATAAATGCCCTCAGCTCGTTTGAACTGCCCGAACAAATTTCAACCTGAACACCAAAAATAAATCAATCGTCTATGCGTTTATCCCATAAAATATTTAAGGTTGCATGATGCAAAAATCCGCGTGGGTTTATTTATTCCTTTTCTATCTGTTGTATCAGCCTGCCATGGCGCAGGACGGTGGCAAGGATGATAACCTGACCATCAATTCAGAAAATATGGCCCCGCTTACCGTGGAGTTGGAAGATAACGATCCTGATGTTGAGTTAAAGAAGAAAAAGAGAAAGAAGAATGTCTTTTATGGCATGAAGACCAAGAAAGGCTATGTTAAGACGGGCTTTGGCAATAACCAGGTCATTGAATTATTTAATTACTTACGTGATTTTGATGCGCCTGATCCTTATGTAAGGGATATATACTGGTATGATTTTAAAAAAGACCAGCTTAAAAAATCCAGTGGCGTAACGCCGGAAACCGGATGGATACTACATGGCCCGTATAAAAAGATGCTGGATGATCAGGTGATAGAAGAAGGTATTTTCTTTATGGGCACGAAACATGGCCGGTGGACGACCTTTAGCAGAAATGACATCCTGATGAATAAAGAAAAGTACTATAAAGGGTGGCCTAAAGAATCGTTGGTTTCATACCATGATAATGGCAGGAAAAAGCTGAAGGAAGTGATCCCCATAGAGTTTGGAGAAAAAGAAGGTAATTATTTTTACTTCCATGACAATGGGGAGATGGCTATATCAGGCGAATTTCATCATGGTGAAAAAGTGAATGTGTGGCGGGAATACTATAAATACCGAAGAAAAAAGAAGCGGGAGATCCAATACAAGAAATCAGCTTTTGAAAAAAATTTCCAGCCGTATATCATCAAAGAGTGGGATGAAAACGGGGAGCTGATCTATGATAAAGAAGCTGCAGAAAGAGCCTGGAATTAGCTTTATCCTTCAGTAAAAGGCGTCCTGAAAGTGAACTACTTCCGGTGGTGTTTTCCAATAAATAGCGACTACATCGAAGCGTACATCGTGTTGCCAGTCTTGGGCAAATATGTAATTTTCTGCTGCTTGAAGGATCAATTGGGTCTGCTGACGATTTACAAAAGACTCTGGCTCTCCAAACGCCATACCCCGCCGGGTTTTTACCTCCACAAAAACCAGTAGATCTTTTTTGCTGGCAATGATATCAACTTCTCCTTTTTTGTATCTATAGTTTTGTGCTACGATGGCATAGCCTTTCGCCTTTAAAAACCTGATGGCCAATTCTTCGCCTGCTTTTCCAGTACTATTGTGTTCTGCCATAAGTTTTGTATTTTGCGATTGCTACTCGTCAACAGGATGTTTAAAATAGGCTTTTAACACCTGCATTACTTGAATTTATAAAAAACATTTAAGCGAGATGATGCTATCTTTTATATGAGTGGCCAAACTTTTCACTGCCATACGAGCTCAATTTTCACTGCATAAATCGAATTTTACCGTTGGCAAATTTTACTTTTTTAAAAGCTGCCCATTCCATTTTTGAAGAATGTTATTAATTTAGCCTGATTTTACACATAAACTGCCATGCTACAAAACATCAACCCTGAGCAAACCAGCGCCTGGAAGAAGCTTGAACATCATTATGCTATGATGAAAAACAAGCATATGAAGAATATGTTTGCGGAAGACCCACGTCGTTTTTTTAAGCATTCACTTCAATTTGAGGACATCCTGGTAGATTTTTCTAAAAATATCATCAACGAGGATACGCTGGAAACCCTTCTGGCCCTTGCCGAAGAAGCACAGCTCAAAGATGCTATTGAAAAAATGTTTAACGGCGAGAAGATCAATTTACGTGAAAACAGGGCTGTCCTGCATGTTGCTTTACGCAATCGATCTACTGAGCCAGTTTTTGAGGATGGAAAAAATGTGATGCCTGCAGTAAATCTGGTGCTCGACCAGATGAAGGCATTTGCAGACCAGGTATATAATGGCACGTTAAAAGGCTATACAGGGAAAACCATTACCAATATTGTTAATATAGGCATTGGTGGGTCTGATTTAGGGCCATTTATGGTAACAGAGGCCCTGAAACCTTATCAAAAGGAGGGCCTTCAGGTCCATTATGTCTCTAATGTCGATGGTACGCATATAGCCGAAGTACTCAAGAAAATCTCTCCTGAGACCACGCTATTTATGATCGCCTCTAAAACCTTCACCACGCAGGAGACCATGACCAATGCAGCCACAGCAAAGGATTGGTTTTTGGCGCACGCCAAAGATGAAGGACATATTAAGACCCATTTTGTAGCCATTTCCACGAATTTAGAAGCAGTTACTGCATTCGGTATTGCCAGGGAAAATATGTTTGTCTTCTGGGACTGGGTTGGTGGCAGGTATTCTTTATGGTCTTCTATTGGCCTTTCAATCGCTTGTACTATTGGTTTTGAAAATTATCTACAACTGCTGGAAGGTGCCCACGTTATGGACAAGCACTTCAGAAAAGAGCCCTTCGAGAAAAATATTCCTGTTTTACTGGCTCTGATTGGGATCTGGTATGTCAATTTCTTTGGTGCGCAGGCTGAAGCTATTCTTCCATATGACCAGTACATGCACCGGTTTCCGGCATATTTCCAGCAAGGAAATATGGAAAGCAATGGCAAATCGGTAGACCGCGGTGGCGACCAGGTGGGTTATCAAACCGGCCCCATCATCTGGGGCGAACCTGGCACCAATGGCCAGCATGCTTTCTATCAGCTGATACACCAGGGCACGCAGTTGATTCCCTGCGATTTTCTGGCTCCGGCAAATAGCCATAATCCCATTGGCGATCACCACGACAAACTATTGTCTAATTTCTTTGCACAGACAGAAGCCTTGATGAATGGAAAATCATATCAGGAGGTAGTGGATGAGCTACAATCTGAGGGAATGGAAGAAGAAGAAATTAATGAACTGGCACCGTTCAAGGTTTTCACAGGAAACAAGCCTACCAATTCATTCCTCTTCAGAGAATTAAATCCGCGCACTCTTGGAAGCCTTATTGCCATGTACGAGCATAAGATTTTTGTGCAGGGGGTCATTTGGAATATCTTTAGCTTCGATCAGTGGGGTGTAGAGCTGGGTAAGCAACTGGCCAAGAAAGTGCTTCCCGAGCTAAAAGATGACCATGAAATCAACGCGCATGATTCATCGACCAATGGCCTGATCAATGCTTATAAATCTTTGCGAAAATAGTCCGTGAATATAACATTCAATTTTAGTCTGCTGCCCTATGAATTTATATCCTTTTAAGTTTCACACCATCTTCAAAGAGAAAATTTGGGGTGGGGAAAAGATCAGAACGATCCTCCAAAAGGATTTCTCACCAGCTAAAAATTGCGGCGAGACCTGGGAAATATCGGGGGTTAAAGGAAATATATCTGTTATAGCAAACGGACCCTTAAAAGGCAAAAATTTAAAAGAAGTGATCCGGGAATACCAGGCTGCACTGGTTGGTGAAAAAGTGTACCAGCAATACCATGACGATTTCCCACTGCTGGTAAAATTTCTTGATGCAAAGCAGGATCTTTCCATTCAGGTGCACCCCGATGACAGCCTTGCGCAAACGCGCCATCAAAGCCTGGGCAAAACCGAAATGTGGTATATCATACAAGCAGATCAGGACGCCACATTAATTAGTGGTTTTAATCGACATTTAGATCAAGCTTCGTATATGGAGCACCTGAAGCAACATACCCTTGATGATATCTTAAATCGGGAAGTAGCTAAAGCCGACGATGTCTTCTACTTACCTGCAGGGAGAGTGCACACGATTGGCGCCGGTCTCCTGTTGGCTGAGATCCAGCAATGCAGTGACATTACCTACCGTATTTACGACTTTGACAGGGTAGACGATGAGGGAAATAAGCGGGAACTACATACCGAGGAAGCGCTGGATGCCATCGATTACGCGCACCATGATGATTATAAAACCAACTATCAACCTAAGAAAAACCAGGCTGTCACCCTCGTAAAAAGTCCCTATTTTACGACGAACATGCTGCACCTGGACCAGGAATTTAATAGAAATTATAATATGGATTCGTTCGTAATCTACGTTTGTATTTTGGGAATGGCTACCTTGACATATATTGGTGGGGAGCTAAGTATAAAAATGGGCGATTGTCTATTGATACCAGCATCGCTGACCGAAATTTTCATTCAGCCAAAAGGCGAATGTAAAATTTTGGAAAGCCATCCCTAGTTGTATTTTTGGGCGAATTGGTTACGAATGCAAGGCCCATTTAAAGAGAAGAGAAGGTGAATGTTGTAAAGAATAACGAAGTATCATTTATACATCTGGGCTTGATGGACTATCAGCAAGCATGGGACTATCAGGAGTTATTGTTTGCTGCTACGATTCAAAAGAAAATTACTAACAGGAACTTACCACTGGGTGAAAATAGCACTACCCCCAATTTCCTTATTTTTTGCCAACATCCGCACGTTTTTACTTTGGGAAAAAGCGGCTCCCTGGCCCATCTGTTGTTAGACGATGTAGCGTTGCAAGATAAAGAGGCCGTATTTTATAAAATAAACCGCGGTGGTGACATCACCTATCATGGTCCCGGCCAGCTTGTGGGCTACCCTATTCTTGACCTTGATAACTTCTTCACCGATATCCACAAATATCTACGCATGTTGGAAGAGGCTGTGATCCTTACGCTTGCAGACTACGGAATAGCAGCAGGCCGGATCCCCGGTTTGACAGGGGTATGGATAGACTTCGAAAAACAGGAAAATCCACGAAAGATATGTGCCCTAGGCGTCAAGTCCAGCCGCTGGGTCACTATGCATGGTTTTGCATTTAATGTAAATACGGATCTAAGCTACTTCAATTATATTGTACCCTGTGGCATCCGCGACAAGGCCGTAACGTCTATGGAACGAGAGCTACACCAAAAACTGGATATGCAACAGGTTGAGGCAAAACTAAAGCACCACATCGCGTCACTTTTTGGAATGTCGTTACAAAATGCGGAATTTTCGTCTTTAAGTGAGCGTTAGATATTACCATTATCTTAAATTGATATTGCATTTTCATTTAAACGAACGTCGTATATTGTGAAGAAAGATATTCCTTTTTTACCTGTCGAAAATGTGATGCTCGCCATTGTGCGCACCAAAAAGAATGATGATGGTGGCGAGTGGTATGTTGTCCTCATGAATAAGAATGATTTTTCGATAAAAAACGTATTGGTTACTTCAAAGGGTTACGGTGAAAAGGGAGGAGAAAAGCAGGAAACCTCGGTGCTTAGACACTTCGTTGAAGAAGTCCCCGCAGAACAACACGCCACAATAGAGCCTATAGATCCTGCTCTTTTTCATTTGTTCAATGAATTCTGGGTAAGCTATTATATCAACGACCAGATCTTTGATAAAAAGTTTGTGTTTGTTCCTGACAGTGTTTCTGAAGATAACATTATTAAAATAAAGCTACTTGACCTTGAAGGTGTTTTGCACAGCTAAAAAAAGCAAACAATCGGCCCTATGGAAATAACACCAGCACTTACCGACATCTTGTTTCTTGACATAGAAACGGTGTCATGTGTTGCCAATTATGAATCGCTGCACGACCGACTAAAGCCTTTATGGGATAAAAAGAGTTTATTTCTGAAGCAGGAGGGCACCTCGTGTGAAGCGCTATTTTTTGAACGAGCTGGTATCTACGCGGAATTTGGGAAAATAGTGGCGATCGCTGTTGGTGTATTTCATAAGAACGAGTTTGGTGAACTGTCGCTACGTATTAAAGCCATAGCGTCGGATAATGAAAAAGTTTTACTATTGGAATTTAAGGAATTGCTGGAAAGCAAATTTGATGCAGATACGTTGCATCTCTGTGCGCACAATGGGAAGGAGTTTGATTTTCCTTATATATGCCGCCGCATGACCTGCCACGGCATTACCCTGCCCAAAGTATTGGAAATAGCAGGAAAGAAACCTTGGGAAGTAAAACACCTCGACACCCTGGAGATGTGGAAATTTGGTGATAGAAAAAATTATACCTCGCTGGAACTTCTAGCGGCCTTGTTCGATATTGATACCAGCAAAGAGGCTATAGATGGCAGCATGGTCAATCATGTATACCATGTCGAGAAAGACCTGGATAAAATCGCTGCCTATTGTAAACTAGATGTGCTGGTGATTGCAAAGCTTTATTTGAAGCTTAAGTGCCTGCCTGGTATTCAGCAGGAGAATATTTTTATTTTATAAGTTGCCGTTTTGGTTTATTCATGAAAAAGGAGTTACATACACAGCTAATTAAATACGAAGCCCTTGCGCTGGGATTTCAATACTGTGGTGTTTCCAAGGCTGAATTCCTGGAGGAAGAGGCGCCAAAGCTGGAGCAATGGCTGCAACAAGGAAAGCATGGACGCATGAGCTATATGGAAAATCATTTCGACAAGCGGCTGGACCCAAGGCTGTTGGTAGATGGTGCCAAATCAGTCATAACTTTGTTATATAATTACTACCCTGAGGAGGATATCACTACTTCTGCTGAGCTTAAGATTTCCAAATATGCCTATGGGGAGGATTACCACTATGTAGTGAAGGATAAGCTTAAAGCCTTGATGCAGATGATAAATGAAAAGATCGGAGCGGTAAACGGACGGGCTTTTGTAGATTCTGCACCGGTGATGGAGCGTGCGTGGGCAAAGAAGGGCGGTGCCGGGTGGATTGGCAAGCACAGCCTCCTGATTAACAAAAATAGTGGCAGTTTCTTCTTTCTTGCGGAATTGATCATCGACCTGGAACTGGCATACGACGGTCCTGTAAAAGACTATTGTGGCACTTGCACGCGTTGTATGGACGCTTGCCCTACAGATGCCATAGCTGAGCCTTATATTGTGGATGGCAGTAAGTGCATATCCTATTTTACCATAGAACTAAAAGAAGCAATACCTGCTGATATGAGAGGAAAATTTGAAGATTGGATTTTTGGATGTGATATATGCCAGGATGTTTGTCCCTGGAACAGATTTTCAAAATCAAATCAGGAGCAAGCTTTTCAACCTCATCCTGATTTACAACAAATGAGCCGTAGCGACTGGGAAGAGATCACCGAGGACGTGTTTAAAAAATTATTCAGGAAATCGGCCTTGCATCGAACGAAATTGAAAGGATTAAAACGTAATATAGATTTTGTCAGTAAATTTAAAGCATAAAAAAACCTACCTTGTTCAGGTAGGTCCTTAAATTTATACATATAGCACTACGCTGGGAAGCATCTGGAAAATATTGCGTTATACGCTTCCCCGAATTTTGCGTAACACCATGATTTTAGTTCTAATACTTCGTCCGGAATAAGCTGAGATATTGCTTTTTTCAGTTCTTTTTCAAAAAGTTCTTTATGAAAGCTAACTTTAGAAAGAATTATTTTAATGTATTCTAACATATCAATAAAATTAAAAAATGAGATAAAATTTCGTTTTGGAAATATCTATTATATACATTTCGAACGTTTGAAATTAATAAAAGTTACCCGTAAATAAAAATAAAATTATAGATTTGTTCTATGTCTTTAAAGATTTTAAATCAATTAATAAGTATACATATTTGGCATAAATATAATCCAATTTTCCTTGTCCTGTTCTGCGTATTTATGACTAGTCCTGGTCATGGCCAGGATATAAAAGTAGATCTCGGAACTGATGAGCTTGCCATGAATCAGGCTTATACGATTACAATAACCACCTCCAACAGCCAGATCAAAAGTGTCAATGGATTTCCTGATATTCCAGGCTTTTTGAAAAGAGGCACGTCATCTTCCTCATCTACAAGCATTATCAACGGACAGGTATCATCTACCAATAGTGTTACACAAAATTATATCCCACAGAAGGAAGGAATTTTTAATATACAGGATTTTACACTTTATGTCAACGGTCAACAAATCAATGTGGCTGGCAAAAGGATAAAGGTAGGCCCTCCTCTGCAGGCCCAGCAACGAAATGACCCATTTGATAGTGATCCATTTGATCGGTTTTTTGGCAGGTCGCAGCAATCTCAGCAGGATTTCATCGACATTAAAGAAGATGCTTTTCTAGCATTAAGTGTCGACAAAAATGAGGTGTATGTGGGTGAGGGAATTCTGACAACATTGGCCTTTTATGTAGCCGAATCTAATCGTGCGCCGATGCAGTTTCATAATATCGGCACCCAGCTAACAGAAATTTTGAAGAAAATAAAACCTGCCAATAGCTGGGAAGAAAATTTTAATATAGATAACATCAACGGCGTTGCTGTGATTATAGACAATAAGAAATATACACAGTACAAATTGTACCAGGGCATGTTTTTCCCTTTCAACGAAGAAGACATTGTCATTCCTGGTGTCGGGCTTGAAATGATCAAATATAAGATTGCCAGAAATAGGTCGTTATTCGGCCAGAGTAAGCAGGAAGATTTCAAAACTTTTTACTCCCAGCCGAAAACAATAAAGGTAAAACCATTGCCACCTCATCCTTTAAAAGACCAGGTAGCTGTGGGAAATTACAGGTTAAAGGAAAGTATCAACAAAAGGTCGTTGAATACTGGCGAGAGTTTTTCATACAATTTTTCAATTTCTGGCGAGGGGAACATCTCCGCTATCA
>LXQK01000018.1:0-14069 GCA_001683905.1 Marivirga sp. ANT-B6 | reverse complement strand
CGCCCGCTTCACATGTCACCATCAACCGCAAAAACAACCGCGTAACGGGCTCTAAGGCATTTTCATATTATGGGATACCTCACGAGCCTGGTAATTATAATTTGGGCAATTATTTTTCATGGATATTTTTTAACCCCCAAACCAGCCGGTATGACACACTTTCCTCTGCAATTTCTGTAGCAACAACAGGAGATAGCAAAAAAAATGAGGCCATACTTTCCACTGATATGGGATCTTTTTATGATATCATAGATGATGAAAGCAATAAATTGGTGAGCAGAAACAGGGATGAGATGATCAAGATGTTTGCTAACATATTTATTTTACTTATGTTAGTGCTCACAGGAATCGTTCTTTTTAAAAAATAATGTATGAGTAACTCTTACGGAAGCAAATTCCGGATTACCACCTTTGGCGAGTCGCATGGAAAGGCTATCGGTGTAATCATAGACGGTTGTCCTGCAGGACTACCTATTGATGAAGCCTTTATCCAGCGAGATTTAGACAGGAGGAAGCCGGGTCAATCTAAGATCACCACCCAAAGGAAAGAGTCTGATACCTTTCAAATTCTCTCCGGCGTTTTTGAAGGCCAGTCGACAGGCACACCCATTGCCATGGTGATATGGAACGAAGACGCCAAAAGCAAGGACTACACGCACATATCAGATGTTTTTCGTCCATCGCATGCCGACTTTACCTACCAGGAAAAATATGGTGTGCGCGATCACAGGGGTGGTGGTAGGAGCTCTGCCCGGGAAACTGCAGCTAGGGTGGCGGCCGGTGCTATTGCAAAGCAATTTCTTCAGCTGAAAGATATCTCTATGCAGGCCTTTGTGACCCAGGTCGGCACATTGAAACTAGAAAAATCATATCAGGAAATGAACCTTGCAGCAGCTGAGGAAAATATTGTGCGTTGTCCTGACGCGGAAATGGCAGAAAAAATGATCCAATATATCGACGAAACGCGCCTTAAAAAAGATACCATTGGCGGAATTGTAGCATGTGTCGTCAAAGGCGTACCACCTGGCCTGGGTGAACCTGTTTTTGATAAGTTGCATGCAGAATTAGGAAAGGCCATGTTAAGTATAAACGCCGTCAAAGGCTTTGAATATGGCAGCGGCTTCAAGGGTGTAGAAATGTACGGATCAGCGCATAACGACGCCTTTTATCAGGACGAGGGGAAAATCAAGACCCGTACCAACCATTCCGGAGGCATCCAGGGGGGCATCTCCAATGGTGAGGATATTTATTTTAATGTGGCCTTTAAACCTGTCGCTACCATCATGCAGGATCAGGAAAGCATCAATAAAGAGGGGGGCAAGGCCATCGTAAGTGGCAAAGGCAGGCATGATCCGTGCGTTGTGCCCCGAGCTGTTCCAATTGTAGAGGCGATGGCCGCATTGGTTTTAATTGATTTTTACCTGCTGAATCAGGCTGCACACATATAATTGAACTTGATGAAAAAAATACCCCTACATACTAAAATTATTATAGGACTTATATTGGGCTTACTTTTTGGTATTGCCAGTATCCAGTTTGGATGGGATGCATCCTTTACAACAGATTATATCAAACCCTTTGGTACCATATTCGTCAATTCCTTAAAGATGATTGCCGTACCGTTGGTACTTGCCTCGTTAATTGTTGGGGTTGCTAATCTAGGGGATATCTCAAAGCTCTCAAGGATTGGCGGGAAAACGATTTTTATCTACCTTATCACGACGGTAATAGCCATAACTATAGGTCTGGTTGCAGTAAACGTCTTGCAGCCAGGGAAGAAATTACCTGCAGAAACCCGTGATCAATTGCTTGCCCTATATACCATCAATGCAGAAAAGAGCAGCGACATCGCTGAGGACCTGAAGACAAGAAGCCCTCTCCAGCCCATTGTAGATATCATCCCTGAGAACTTTTTTGCCGCGACAACAGATAACAGCGCCATGCTTCAGGTGGTATTTTTCGCCATTATTGCAGGAATTGCCTTACTGCAGATCCCAAAAGAAAAAGGAGCGTCGGTTATTTCCTTTTTCGATGGACTTAATGATGTAATTATTAAAATTGTAGAGTATATCATGATCTTTGCCCCCTATGGGGTTTTTGCCTTAATCGCCTCTCTGCTAGTGGAAATAGCGGGCGATAATCCTGATAAAGCATTTGAGCTACTATACGCCTTGCTGTGGTATACCCTTACCGTTGTAATAGGCCTGGCATCAATGGTGCTTATTATTTACCCGGCAATTTTTAAACTCTTCACGAAGATAAAATACCGAGACTTCTTCATTGGTATGCGACCGGCTCAATTGCTCGCTTTTAGCACAAGCTCAAGCTCAGCTACATTGCCAGTAACTATGAAACAGGTAGAAGAAGAACTTGGCGTATCAGAGGAAGTGAGCAGCTTTGTGCTTCCCCTAGGTGCTACAATTAATATGGATGGTACAAGCTTATACCAGGCAGTGGCTGCTGTATTTATTGCGCAGGCGCTAGGGCTGGGGCTTTCCATTGGAGCACAATTAATGATCGTGCTAACGGCCACCCTGGCCTCTATAGGGTCTGCTGGCGTACCGGGTGCAGGCATGGTGATGTTGGTCATTGTGCTGGAGTCGATAGGCATTCCTACTGCTGGTATAGCGCTTATTGTGGCTCCCGACAGGATTCTTGATATGTGCAGAACTGTAGTGAATGTAACGGGTGACGCTACTGTAACTATGGTCGTTGCTAGTACTGAGGGAGAGCTTCCTGATGGATTGATCAGGAAAACAATTGTCACCGCACCTGCGTAAGAGTAGCAAATTCATTTTTTCATGCTTCCCTGTTATTCAATCAAAGACGATGGTAAATACGATAAGTATCTTAGGATGTGGTTGGCTTGGCTTTCCGCTAGCGCTTCATCTCCTTACAAAAGGCTATACAATCAAGGGCAGTACTACTTCCACGGATAAGTTGCAGGTTCTAAAGGAGAATGGAATTATACCCTATCATATTGTTCTAAATCCTGTTGAAGCAGCGCCCGGTGATTTCTACCATAGCGATCTCCTGATCATCAACATTCCTCCTTCATCTGCCACAAAATCCGGTACCACTCATATGGAACAAATGAAGGGAGTGGCTTCAGAAATAAGAAGGCATGGCATTAAAAAAGTGATCTTTATCAGCTCAACATCGGTATATGCAAACGTAAACACAGAAGTAACGGAAGCAGATGTATACCTTGCCGATGACCACATCCTGCTTCATGTAGAAAACCTACTGAAAAACATCGACCAATGTACGGTAACCATATTGCGTTGCGCTGGATTGATGGGATACAATA
Organism: Marivirga sp. ANT-B6; assembly: GCA_001683905.1. Taxonomy (GTDB): domain Bacteria; phylum Bacteroidota; class Bacteroidia; order Cytophagales; family Cyclobacteriaceae; genus ANT-B6. Next base: position 10,759 of record LXQK01000018.1, on the reverse strand, counting down.
GAGTGCCAGGAAAATACTTTAAGGGAAAGAAAGCGCTAGACACCGGAGAGATCCCCGTAAATTATATTCACCGAGATGATGTCGTAGCCATTATCGCAAGGGTAATCGAAGAAGAACCTGGCGACAGCCCTTTTAATGTTGTTGCGCCTTTACATCCTAAACGAAAGGACGTATATATTAGAAACGCTAAGGATTTCGAGTTCGAAGCACCAACTTTTGTAATCGGTAAGCCTACACCTTTCAAGATAGTAAATGGAGATAAATTAAGCCAGCGGCTTGACTATCATTTCAAATATCCGAACCCAATGGAGTTTTATGCCACATGATGCCATAAAACTCCAGGGTATTATTCTTAACTCTTTACTGCGTCTGTTTCAGTAGAAGTCGTTTTCTCTACCGGAGCTTTAGTATAAGTAGGACATGTTCTTTCAGCGCAACTAGTGGCAAAGAAAACAACACAAACAAATAAAGCAGATAGTAATTTTTTCATGTTTTTAATTTTTGGTTAATACCATGATATTTTTTAGTAACATAAAGAATATACCAAAAGGTTTATTTCTCTGCAACTAATTGCATCATCTTGTAAATTTTAGCTTTTAAAGAAAGAACCAACTTTTTTATTTTGTTGATAGTCAAAGGTAGATTTTAAATAAAAAAGAATATTCTCATAAAAACTATTTTCGGTACGCGTGCATGGATAAGCCGTTGAATTTTTAAAAGCAGGTTGAACTTTCTTATTTTAGCCTGAAACAAAAGAATTATATTTCTGATTTAATCGTTATTAGCTTCAGAAGCTGAAAAAGCTGCACAAAAGTGACGAGATGTTACAACAAGATTCGATTTAATAGAATAAATTACTGCTTTAATTGGATAGAATTATGTTTCGTTCGTGCCATTCTCTTTTAATAGTAATAAACAAAACTCCTAAAAAACTGGTCAAGTATGAAAGGATATAGATTTACGGATTATATACCAGACGAAAACGCTGGCGATAATGCCTTTGAAAATCTGCTTAAAATTTTTTTACAGCTGTTGATTATTACTGCTGGAGATGCTGCAGAGGCCCTAAAGTGGTTAAGCGACCTTGATAAGCAACATCAGATTACAAATGCAAACTATGGCATAGGAAACTTTATCGAGGACCTGAAGAGTAAAGGATATCTTACCGAAGACATTGGGAAAGGATCAATAAAAATCACGGCAAAAAGCGAGCAGATGATTAGAAAGAGTGCTTTGGAAGAAATTTTTGGAAAGCTAAAAAAGAGCGGAGGAGGCAACCATAAAAGTACGTTTAGTGGGCAAGGTGATGAAACGGGCACCGACAGAAGAGATTTTCAATTTGGTGACAATCTGGAGCAAATCGCCATGACGGATTCTTTGCGCAACGCCCAGATTAACCACGGCTACAATAATTTCATGCTTACAGAAGGTGACCTTGAGATCGTAGAAAACGAATACAAGACACAGACGTCAACGATTTTGATGATTGACATCTCCCATTCCATGATATTGTATGGTGAGGATAGGATTACGCCAGCGAAAAAAGTAGCGATGGCACTTGCGGAGTTAATCTCTACACGCTATCCTAAAGATACACTCGATATCATTGTTTTTGGCAACGACTCCTGGCAAATACAAATCAAAGACCTACCCTACCTGGAGGTGGGCCCCTACCATACCAATACCATCGCGGGGCTTGAACTTGCGATGGATCTACTTAGAAAAAGGAAGAATAAGAACAAGCAAATCTTTATGATAACAGATGGAAAACCTACCTGTATGAAACAGGGCATCAAATATTATAAAAACAGCTTTGGCCTGGACAGCAAAATATTGAATAAAACCTTAACATTGGCTGCTCAATGCCGTAAAAACAATATCCCTGTAACGACCTTTATGATAGCCTCAGACCCTTATCTGAAACAGTTTGTACAGGAGTTTACAAAAGTAAATAATGGCAATGCCTATTATAGTAGCTTAAAAGGGCTGGGGAACTTAATCTTTGAAGATTATAAAACAAATCGAAGAAAAAACCTGTAAAAGTGTAGCGCCTCCTTTGCTACAAAATCATTGGCTAAGTTGAACTTAGCAATAAGTTTTTAATACCCTTCAAATATGTGTATGTACATCTAGCTATGGCTAAGACCAGGAGCATGAAGGGGATTAAAATACCAGATAAACAAACAAAAGCAAACCATGCTTTTCATAGTATATTGTTTTACATACTTAAATTTAAACAAACAAGAATATAATGAAGTATTCCGAGATACCTGGAAAAGAACTACTAAAGTTAAACACATTAGCCGCATTAAAGGCTTCAGGCTATAGAGCCCGTTCTATTAAAGAAGAACTCCGCGAAAACCTGATTGCAAAGCTGCAAAAAAAAGAACAGGTTTTTGAGGGAATATGGGGTTATGAAGAAACTGTTATTCCTGACTTGGAACGTGCCATTCTATCAATGCATAACGTAAACCTGTTGGGCCTTCGCGGGCAGGCGAAGACAAGGCTTGCACGTATGATGGTTGACCTATTGGATGAATATATTCCTATTATAGAAGGTGCGGAACTCAATGATGATCCATTAGATCCCATCTCGCGGTATGGCCAGGAGATGGTGGCAACACATGGTGATAAAACGACCATTAGCTGGGTACGCCGCACTGATCGATATACTGAGAAACTTGCCACGCCTGATGTTTCTGTCGCCGACTTAATTGGTGATGTCGATCCCATTAAAGCTGCTACATTAAAGCTGCCCTACTCCGATGAACGCGTGATTCACTATGGTCTGATACCAAGGTCGCACCGCGGCATTTTTGTAATTAACGAACTACCTGACTTACAACCCAGAATACAGGTAGCGCTTTTCAATATATTACAAGAAGGAGATATTCAGATCAGGGGTTTCAAATTGCGCCTGCCTTTGGACATTCAATTTGTATTTACTGCCAACCCCGAAGATTATACCAACAGGGGCAGTATCGTAACGCCGCTCAAAGATAGAATCGATAGCCAGATCATCACCCATTATCCTAAATCTATAGAAATAGGAAAAAAAATAACCCAGCAGGAAGCGAGGCTGAAAGGCGCTCAAAAGCAAAAAGTAAAGCATGACGACATGGCGGCCGACCTAATTGAGCAAATCGCGATGGAAGCGCGGGGAAGTGAATATGTTGACGCCAAAAGCGGTGTATCGGCAAGGTTGACAATCTCGGCTTATGAAAATCTTGTAAGTGCCGCGGAGAGACGTACCATTATCAACAATGAGGCGGAAACTTATGTTCGGATTGCTGATTTTATAGGTGTTATACCTGCTATTACCGGTAAGGTGGAACTGGTGTATGAAGGAGAGCAGGAAGGTGCGGGAATTGTGGCACATAACCTGGTAGGCAAAGCAATCCGCACGCAGTACATCAAATATCTCCCCAACCCTGAGGACCTGCGTAAACAAAAGGATAAAAACCCTTATAAGAAAATTATCGACTGGTTTGGGGAAGGCAATCAGGTAGATGTGCTGAATGACCTTAGCAACGAGGAGTACAAAAAATTGCTTCAAGACGTGCCGGGGCTAAAAGAGCTCATAGAAAAATACCACGCAAAAGCCAATAGCCAGACCAAGCTGTTCTTAATGGAATTTGCCCTTCATGGTCTGGCCGAATTTAGTATGTTAAGCAAAAAGCAACTTACCGCAGGCTTACAGTTTAAGGATTTGCTAAGTAGCATGTTTTCTATGCCCGATCTGGGTGGAGAGGACGATGAAGATGACTATCGTTGATCGATAGTAAATGGACTATTAAGGGGAAGTTATGACATATCGGGAGGTGCAGTCGTTGGTAAAATATGGCGAAAATGAAGTGCAGGAATTTAAGAGAAAGGTAGCTTTTCCGGAAAAAATCGTGCGCGAAGCTGTGGCATTTGCCAATACCCGGGGCGGCAGGTTGTTTATCGGAGTGGACGATAACGGAACTATACCAGGACTGAAATTTGCCGAAGAGGATTCATTTGTGCTGGAAAATGCGCTCCAAAAATACTGTCGGCCAGCCATTCCTTATGCTGTGGAAACCATTCCCATTTCTGAGAAAAAATCTGTGCTAAGCTATCGCATCCTGGAAAGTGATAATAAGCCGCATTACGTCATTGAAAATTTTAAAACCAATCAGGGCAAGGCGTATGTCCGGGTGCAGGATAAAAGCATACAGGCAAGTAAGGAGGTAAGAGAAATTTTAAAGCGGAGTAAGAAGGAACGCGATATAAAATTTCAATATGGCGATAAAGAAAAAGTACTTATGCAGTACCTTGACCTGCACCCGTTTATAACACTACTAGAATTTATTCGGGTGGCAAATATTCCATCAACAATGGCCTCCCGTACTTTGATATTGCTGGTACTTGCCAATGTTATCCGCGTATTACCCCGAGAAGGAGAAGACCATTACTTCTTAAAATAAATAAACCAAATGGACTTTCATCCGCGTAGCATCCTATTTTAGGATAAGTTATTACGCTTATTTTATATCAAATAATCGCCCCAGATATTTTTTTTACTTCCATTAATGCTTAATATCACATTTTGGAAATGTAGCGATTCAAGGCATTCCATCCTAACCGGGAATTTCTTTTTAACATTTCGTTACGATACTTAAATTATGGCTTCAACAAAGAAAGCAAAGAAAATATTCGTCCTGGACACCTCCGTAATTTTGTATTCTCATGACTCCATCATGAATTTTGATGAGCATGATGTCGGGATTCCGATTACTGTATTGGAAGAACTTGACAACTTCAAAAAAGGTAACGATACGAAGAATTTTGAGGCCCGGGAATTTATCCGCATGATCGATAACCTATCGGCAGAACATATGTTGCAGGAATGGATCCCGCTGAACGGAAAAGGACGGGGTAGATTTAAGGTATTGATGCATACCAATAGCGAAATCGATGCGGCGAAAATCTTTGACGACAACAAGCCCGATCATAAAATCCTCAATGCTGCTTTAAAACTGCAAGAAGAGGAAAAAGGAAAAAAAGTTATTTTAGTTACGAAAGACATCAACCTTCGCTTGAAGGCAAAGTCACTAAATTTACCGGCCGAAGATTATGAAACCGGAAAAATTAAAAATGTCAATACATTATACAACGGTAAGACGGTACTTGAGAAGATATCTTCTGAAAAAGTAAACGAGCTGTACGAATCGGGCTCATGTGATACCGATTCTGTACTTCAAAAAAATAAACCTGCCGATAATAATTATTTTATCCTAAAGAGTGATAAAAACAGTGTACTTGCCTACTATAATCCGATATCAAAGCGAATAGAGAAAGTAGACAAGAAGCCCGTCTACGGAATAAAACCACGAAACGCCGAGCAAACTTTTGCCATTCATGCTATCATGAATCCTGATGTAAAGCTGGTGACAATACAAGGTGTGGCTGGTACCGGTAAAACCCTTCTCGCCCTGGCCGGTGCTTTGGAACAGCGACGGGATTATAAACAGATCTATCTGGCGCGCCCCATTGTACCACTAAGTAATAAGGACATCGGGTACCTGCCTGGCGACATCAAATCGAAACTTAACCCTTATATGGAACCGCTATGGGATAACCTAAAGTTTATTCAAAACCAGTTTCAGGAAACAGATAAGGACCATGCAAGGCTTACAGAAATGGTAAGTAAAGAAAAGCTGGTGATCACACCTTTGGCCTATATTCGTGGTCGAAGCTTATCCAATATTTGTTTTATCGTGGATGAGGCACAAAACCTGACACCACATGAAGTGAAGACAATCATTACGAGGGCGGGAGAAAATTCTAAAATCATTTTTACCGGCGATATCTACCAGATTGATACGCCTTACCTTGATTCCCAAAGTAATGGGCTGTCCTACCTGATCGACAGGATAAAAGATCATCCTATATATGCACATGTGACGCTGGAAAAGGGTGAAAGGTCGGAACTGGCTAACCTGGCAAACCGTCTTTTGTAATGGGTTAAAAAACTATCCATTCAATGTTATGGAAAATTTGCCGAAAGGTTATTAGAGGCAGTATAGATGAAATTATCTGGGTCGTTGTTGGTACGCACAAGTTTTCATTCGTTTCCTTCAAGTCATTTTTTGTGTTTTTCAGATTGGTAAGGTCAATGATGGAGCCTATCATCCTGTGGGGTGTACCGTGTCCATTGTATAGCAGTCAGCCACGATTAAATACATAGGCGAATGATCCATACGCTTAAATTCGGATTTGTTTCAATCACATGATTGAAATCCTCAATCAAATGATCGTAGTTATTATTGGAAAAATGATGAATAGGTCGCCCGATATCTGCTTCAATGAATCTGGTTCATGATGACGGGGTAAATTTTACTATAATAAGGTTGATGTCAATGAAACCCTTCCCTATTTCACAGTGCTGCGGAGGTAAATATTGAAACCGTCAATGTGTTCTTTGATTTTGAGCTGATGTTCGGAGTTGACGGTATGGAGCTCTTCATTTAAAGACTGTAGTTCCCAGCTCCTCTACCGCAGCCTGCAGGTTTTCCTTGGTCTCTTTAATTCCTGCTCCAGGTTAAGAAGACTTTCATAACGGATGAATGAATCCAGACTTGCCTGATCTTTGGGCAATGTCCTGGCGCGGCGTTCATAGCATGATGAAAATGAAATTCTGCCCTGTGTCATTGGGTAATACCTCTTGCCAATGCACCTATACCCTCAAAAAATTGGTCATGCCTTATATTTTTTTGAGCCCGCGGTTCCAGTGCAATTGTAATTCCTTCTTTTCCATTTTCAAAAATTAACATGAGCATCAATGACTCATTAAAAAAAAATCTATGACCTATCGCGAATAATTCGTTCAAGAATGGCTGTTCTTATAATTTCTGCCGTCTCCAGTTCCTGGTCAAGCCACGATTCTGAAATGTTTTTTATGGATTCCTTCCAAACTTCAAAAGACTTACGAGGATGATAAGAAACGCCATCCGACTCGAACTGAACCGCATGGTAAGGATTCCCGCCCCATGAAAGCGTCTGTATGATCTCAGGCCTGAATATCAAAATAAAATTCCCTTTGTTAGCTTCAATGGGTAATGATAGCAGTCCGCTGATGCTACGCTCAACTTCTTCATGAAAATAAAAATCTGCCGATAACGAATCAGTAGCATATATCTCCTTATGATACCTTTGAAGCCATTTTATAATTTCCTTGACTTGTTGCATTAAGGGCACTTCCCCAATAGTTTTAACTTCGCCGTCATGTATTATGGCCACACCGGATGCATTAAAGACGCTTTGTAAGTTAATCTTGCCATGCAGCAAACCTTCTACAAAATCGTTTTCAATATATAAATGTTCTAAAATTTTAATAGAATCGGCATGAAGACGATTTTTCTGCAATAATATCCTTTGATTTTCTAAGGCAGATAATTGAACGGAAATGACCTGTGAAAGCAATTCGAAAGTCGATCGTAAATCTACCCGGAGATATTTCGCCGTAGCATGGTGGCATGAAATAAGCCCCCATAAAGTATTATTTACAATAATAGGGGTAGACATGGAAGCCTCGACATTCATATTTTTCAGGTATTCCAAATGTACCGAAGGAACGCTTCGCAAAACACATTCCGATAAATCAGTAAAACTCCTTGTTAAAGGGTTGATGACCGGTAGCATGTTAGCAGGGGTATAGGATCTATTAGGGATAAGCCGGTAAGGATTTGTGAAATACAACTCACGCGCCTGCTTTGGCACGTCCGATGCCGGAAAATGAAGGTCAAGATAGGAATCCAGATAGGTTTCTTTTGCTTCAGCCAACACTTTACCATTCCAGGTCTTGTCAAAGCTATAAACCATCACCCTATCGAAACCGGAGATGTTTTTAATTTCTTTTGCAATGATATCCCCCAGGGAGATGATATCTTTGGCTTGTTTGATGGCAGCCATCACATACTTAATATCCTGATATAGGGTGAAAAACGAATGATCAATTTCTCCATCAGCGATCACTTCCATTTCCAGCAATAAATAATCATCCTTATAGTGTACCGAAGAGAAGAAATTAAAAGGCTTTCCTCCAACCAGGAATTTAATTCTTTCAGGTAGTTGATCTTTAATATTCCACTTATCAATCTTGTATTTAAATTGATCAATCAAGTCGCCGTCTATGAAGTCTGAAAGCGGCTTGTTTAAAAATTCAGCTGGAACCATATCAAAGAGCGATTCAATATTTTCACTTACCTGAATTATTTTCATGGTAGATTTATCTACCACCAACAAGATCCCATGAGGTTGTATTTGGTTTATAAAATTAAGGGGTATGCTACTACACATCTCCGAATCAAAATTCTTATCTGCTACCATCCTTAATCCTCCCTTACCCTCCGTTAGTATTGAGCCAGTTTTGAAATTTAAAAAAAGTCTCATTGGCAGCCGCTATGGTGCTATCATCGTTGCCACCGGAGCATATCTGATCCAGTGCCTGCTGGAACAACTTCCATTTTGCACCCGTTTCCGCACCATAACCAAAGAAAAAGGAAGCGCCGTGCCCCTGCTTGAAAGCCAATGTTTCTTCTATCGCCTTGTAAATAAATCGACCGCCGAGGGTCGACCCTTCCATCACATATAAGCATCCAAAAGCAGTCTCCAGGCTTTCGACGTTAGGCAAATCAGTACATAGCGGGATGGATGGATGGGTGTCGCGCTCTTTATTTAAATAATCAATATCACTTAGTAAAACAGTAGATTTTCTTCTCATTGGATAGTCCGGGAGATGAATTACAATCTCAAACCGGTTAATAAGTACCTCTAAAGGAGAAAAAAAGCCATAGAATTTTTCTAGAATCAGGCGATAGTTTTCACTATTTAGGTGCTTACCAGAAAGTGGTTGTAGCAGTGCAACCCGCTCTAAGCTCTGGTGCCTGGCAAGCGTCGCATGTTTAATCTTTAGGCTACATTTTTCGATCATGGAATCGTCGTCAGCTAAATTCGATAAAATATTACTCATTAAAAAAACCTTAACATCCGCTTTCTTTTGGTTTCGGATGGACAGCATATCACCAATTAAAAAAATGAACGGCACTCCCAGGGAAGAACCCATTTCAAAGAACCTAAATATAAAAAAATTAACGCTATCAACAGCGGCGTTTGAAAAAATTGCTTTTAAATAGAGCAACTCAATAGCGTCCTAAACGATTAAAAAAAGAAGGGAAGTTTAAGTGTCTCAAGTATATTTGATTTGCAAACCAAAACCACCCCCTTACACCCCGAGCCTTCGCTTCGGGCTAAGCAAGGCATTCTGGTCCAACCGTTATCAAGTGAAGGTCTTTTTAAACTTCATGCCAAATGCCACTCCTACAGGGACAAGTATCAATAGCCTTAACTTAACACCATTGCTTCTGCCCTCGATCTTTTCTTGAGGTCTTCACAATAATTTTCTTTCCTTATGAAGATCAAACAGCCAATGCCTGCTTTAAGGATTTTTGTTACCCCTTTAGGTTTGGTTCAATTATCAATAATTTGTTGGAGCTAAAAAGTGATTTCTCTTTTTCAATCTATTATCTTCTCTTAAAACCATCCTTCAGACACAATAGGAGAGCTATTTAAGAAATTAGTTTATTTTTTTGTAACATTTTATCTATTCCTCCTACCTACTATTTAAAATCTAAAAAACAAAGAAATGAAACATTTAAGATCTATTATCACCATCATTTTATTCATTAAAATTACATTTTCCGTTCAAGCTCAAGAAATTATATTAGAAAATTCTATTTTATGGAAAGTGGAACATCCGGACTTAGAAAAGCCATCTTTTATTTTCGGGACCCTTCATATGATGTGTTCCGATGACTTTACAATGCCTGAAAAAGTATTACAAGCGGTAGCCACCGCAGATGCTTTGGTCTTAGAAATTGATTTTTCAGACCCCGAGGAAATGAAAAGTTTACAGGCGTCAATGACTGGTGCTCAAAAAATTTCAGAGGAGTTAAGTGTAGCACAATTCAAAAAACTGGACACCTTGGTGCAAAGGGTAATAGGCACACCTTTGGCCAACCTAGATGCCTACGGTCTTTCTATGCTAAACATGATGCTGTTCAGTAAAATGCTACCTTGTACGGAGATAAAATCATTTGAGGCAGAACTCATGCAGATAGCCAAAACAGAAGAAATGCCTATATACAGTTTCGAAACGGTAAATGAGCAGGTCGCTATCGTAAAAGCGGCTTACCCTACCGCATTTTCATATCAGCAAATGATGCTTTTTGATGCCTATAAAAAAGATCTTAATAATGCCATAATAGCATATAACAAAGAAGAATTAAATGTTGCTATTAATTATCTCACCAAGCCCGAATATATGGATGCAAACGCTACTACCTTATTGCAGGTTAATCGCAATAAAAACTGGGTAGAACAAATGCCTCAATTGATGCAAGAAAGAAGCAATTTATTTGCGGTAGGTGCTGCCCACCTATCCAATAACTTTGGCATCATCCATCTTTTAAGACAAAGAGGTTACACCGTTAGCCCAGTATTTTAATAGTTCGGAAAAAAATGCATATATCTGAAAAAGCATTTTTAGAGGCTATTAAAAAACACAAAGGCATCCTTTACAAAGTGTCGAGGATGTACTTTGATATATTGGAAGACCAACAAGATCTATTTCAAGAAATAATACTGCAATTATGGAAATCTATAGATTCTTTTAATGGATCAAGTGAATTATCATCCTGGATGTACAGGGTAGCCCTAAATACTGCCATTGTATAAA
>LXQK01000179.1 GCA_001683905.1 Marivirga sp. ANT-B6 | reverse complement strand
AAAAAAAGATTTGTTTCTTTAGGCGTGCCAACGGTCCAGCTGGCCTCGGTTCCAATATTGGTTCCTACCGCTCCGAATTGCCCGTTCCACATCATAACATCCTGAAAGGCGACATTTAAAATGGAAGGGCTCCGTATAGGTTGAACATCAATATCTTCATGATTATAGTCCGGAGAAAATTGTCTGCCTTCGCCTTTTTGGCCAAAACCTATCCCTCCTTCTCCAATGCCTTGTTTTAGCCCACTCTGGAAACCGGCTTTAAAGTGATGACAGCTGGCACAAGAGTAAGTTCCGGCATTGCTCCCGTGGTGTGGGACAGAGGCTAAACCAGTCTCATGAAATAACATCTGCCCCAGTTTTATTTTAGCCTCATTTAAGGGATTATTTGGATCGTCATCAATGAGGTTATAATCAATTGAGTTGGGCAAAATGAGAGCATCAGTAGACCCGTATAAATCTATCAACCGCTTTTTTAATTGGTCTTCGACTGGTATAGGCCCCCAATCATCGTCCTTCTGGCAAGATTGCAAAAAGAGGACAAAAAACACAAGAAGCGGATAGCTATTAACAATTCTAAAGGTCTTCATGGATTCCAGTTTTGAATTGGGCGCTGCCCCTCATTTTTAAATTAAAAAACTGCGGTGCCGGGTATAGGGCGTAGCAAGCATTCTAATTTTTTTTTCAAAGCTCTTAAATCAAAAATTAATAGTTTTTTTAGATCAATAAAGGGTTTCAATAAATCCATCTCATGTATTAAATATGCGCTAATCAAGAGTGATTCCGCCCTTCAATGATCCAAAATTCAAATATTGAATCCTTAATCAGTATCATTTCCGAACAGTTTTTAAACCAGCTTAAGCCATTATAACAACTCACACAAGAATAGGTTCATCTTCCAATTTCTTGATACGTAACAAAGACCAAAGCCGGTTTAATGAAATATTAATTTCCCCCTTGTATCCTTACCTGAGGTGAAAACTATCTGTTGTCAAAATTCATCACTATGCAATTAAAATTGTAATAAACCTAAACGAGCAGTGTTTTTAAGTCATGGGTCACTCAACTTACAATTGGTGGAAATATTGCAGCTTCAATATCCCCACATTCACCTATTTCGTCTGGAATCATAAGAAATGGAGGAGTTACAAATTGATTGTCACAACCCCCTAGGTAAGAGCCTATCTGCTCGTTTACGAGTCCGGGCACTTTAGGGCCATGGCTTCTTATTACTAAATGGATTTCTGAACTGAATGTTTTACCCGATTGTAGGCCTAAAGCTTGAGGAAGTCCAAATAACTCATAAACAGAATCCGAAACATCATCAACTTTTAAATGTCCGGAAAAATTGCCCTTGCCATTATTCCCAACCACATGACCTCCGCCATACAAAAGATCTACCCCTACCGAAGAAGCATTGGCAATATCTTCTCCCACACATGCATTTGGCATGTCACAGTTCCCTGGGTTATTCCAAACGACCACCCATAATGTATATGCGTGACCAGGTGTAAGTGCATTGGTACTGTAATTATAGGTAATTCCCTTTCTAGTCCTATGTAGAGTAGCGGATCCCGTTACCCTGCCCAGAATTGGACTAAATACATCAACGGTCGTTTTTACATTGGATGACTTTTTGAGCATAAGATCCTTACTATCCAACATCTCGGGATCAATAACATATTCTGGTTCACATGAGAACGTTAGAATCAAAATCAGTGCAAATACTAGTTTAATTGAATTTTTCATGATATTTAAAATTTGTGGTTAATACTCTTGTTGTTATAATTAAAATTTGAATCTATCAAGGTCTCGCCTCTAAAATTAAATTGAAAGGTGTTTCTGTAGCACGTCTAAAATGATTAAAACCTGCGTCTAATGCCACATCTCTTAATCTCTGTTCTCCGGCTTGTGCTCCTAATGCCAGGCCTACTTCCTGGCTCATAGAACTTGGGGTACATAACAATGTTGAGAACGAGTAAAATGCCCTGCCGACAGGGTTGAAATTGTCAACCAAATTATCATTGGCAAAAGGTTCCACAATCATACAGCTGCCATCAGGCTTTAATGAATCCACCACATGCTTACAGGCACCTTCCGGATCGCCCATATCGTGTAAACAATCAAAGAAGGTAACAAGGTCATAATCACTACCCGGAAAGTCTTTTGCTGTTGCCACTTCAAAAGAAATGTTATCGAGTCCGGATTCTTTAGCATGCATATTAGCATGGTCTATTGAACCTTGATGGAAATCGAAACCAATGAATTCTGAATTAGGAAATGCCTTTGCCATTATCATTGTAGAAGCGGCATGGCCGCAACCAACGTCAGCAACTTTACCTCCCGATTGCAGTTTTTCCACTACTCCGTCAAGGGCAGGCAACCAATTCTGAACCAAATTTGTAGCATAGGACGGCCTAAAGAATTTTTCTGTACCGCAGAATAGACAACTATGATGGTCACCCCAGGAAACACCTTCTCCAGATTGAAAAGCTTTTGCCATAGTTGGAACATCGTGGTACATGGACGATATTGCGTAATACGCTCCTGTCATTAGCACAGGGCTATCAGGATTACTGAATACAAAAGCTTGTTCTGGTGACAATT
>LXQK01000178.1:744-2255 GCA_001683905.1 Marivirga sp. ANT-B6 | reverse complement strand
AGGTTGACGACTTGAAATAAAAAAATAAAAATGGCTGCTAGCATGCTATGGTCTCAATTGCCTCAGAGAGCAACAGGATAATGAGAAGTTTTGATAGTTTAGAGAACAATTATTTGTAAATATAATCAATATGATATCTCCCTGACATTTTATTTTCCGTTAGAATGGAACTATCATTACACCTGTAAAATTAATAGGAATAGCGCAAAGGCATTAGTTGTGCTTCATACTAAAAAATATTCAGCTTCCAAGAAAATCTTACCAAATTGAAATATTATTGTAACTAATTCGTTACATTTGTGCAATGAGAGAAGTCGATATTACAGAAGAATGTCTTGAATTTATAGACAATCAAGCCGAAAGGGTTTCGATTAAATTCTTCCAACTCATAGAAGTTATCGGAGAGATAAAGGTTGTAAATGCAAACTTTCTAAAAAAACTACAGTCGACTCAATTTTATGAATTGCGAATTAAAGCTGGTAACGAATATAGAATTGTAATTTTTGCAATTGACCATCTCAATTTTGCTGAATGCACAAAAGCTATTTGTCTCTGTGGTTTTCAGAAAAAATCAACAAAAGATTACAAAAAAGCTCTCAAGCAAGCCGAAATAATATTAGAAAAATATCTAAAAGAAAAATAATTATGGGGAAATTAATAAATGCAAAAAAACTGATTGCCGAACGATACGGTAAAGAAGGAAGCATAGAACGTGAGAAATTCCGAGAAGATGCTTTTTCCTATTATTTTGGAGAAATCATTAAGAATCGAAGAAAGGAATTACATATGAGCCAAGAAAATCTAGCTGAAAAAGTTGGAAAAAAAAGACCATATATTTCACGAATTGAAAACGGAGAAGATATTCGCTTGTCGAATTTTGCACTACTTGCAAATGCGCTCGGATTATCAATAGAATTAAAAACTGAATAATAAGTACGAAAGCACAACATTGTATAAGCGTAATGCAGGCTGACTGCTGAAATTGAGCTTTTTTGCCCCTAAGAAACATTGCGGTGGGCTGACAGTGAATCACTTCGAAATTCCGCACTACGCTTATACTTAAAGATATGGAACAGGAAAAACCCAAGTTTAACATCAGGAAGTTTAACATCAGGAAAATCTTTGTTTTACCGGTTTTATTTTACCAGTATACCATTTCGCCCTTATTTCCTTCAGCCTGCAGGTATACCCCCAGTTGTTCGGAATATACCCGGCAAACTATTCTCACCTATGGATTCTTCAAGGGAAGCTGGCTTGGCTTGAAACGCATCAGCAGGTGCCATCCGTGGGGCGGCAGTGGCCACGATCCTGTTAAGTAGCCTGATTGTCGTTACTTTTTCTTTTTGAAATCCTCACCAACAAATAGATACCTGCTATTATCAGGGGAATACTAAGCCATTGCCCCATATTTAATGCAAGGTCGTTTTCGAAGTCTACCTGGTTTTCTTTCAAAAACTCGTATAAAAATCGAACACCAAAGATATAAATCAGGAATATGCCCAGCAATAGAC
>LXQK01000178.1:0-600 GCA_001683905.1 Marivirga sp. ANT-B6 | reverse complement strand
AGAATAAAGAATAAGATAAGGCAGGTGAACGATTCATATAGCTGTGCCGGGTGTCTTGCAATTCCCCAGGTTTTGACGTGTGCTTTAAAACCCTCTCTTTCCCGTGATAGATCGTAGATTAATCTCTGCTCGGCTGGTTGGTATAGATGTTCGTTTACCGAGGGTGCCTCGGAGAGAATTGCCCTAACTTCTATTTCCAGGTAATTTCGGACCGCTTTTTCAGGATAGTTGTCATTCTTAAACTGGATGATGAGGTCTACAGGAACATATTGCCCATTATGCATGGCAGCATGGCTTCCTTTAGAAGCATCTACCGCTTCGATAGCAGGGTTAGCTTCAATATTCTGTTCGGCAGCTCTGGCGAAAACTACCCCATAACTGTCTCCTGAGGGTTTGCCATGGATCTCAGAATTCATAAAATTTCCAAAACGGATCAAACACCCCGTTAATGCAACAACAATCACTATCCTATCGACTACCCAAAGGTAGCTTTGACCTGGCGTTTTTTCCTTTTTTGACTTAAAGAAGACAAATGGAAACCGCCACTTCAAATCCATCGTAATTTGATAATTCACATATATATATAATGCGGTAAGTACG
>LXQK01000177.1:16813-18797 GCA_001683905.1 Marivirga sp. ANT-B6 | reverse complement strand
GTCGTCTAATGGCTTAAGATGCTCCGTTCCCATAAAGAATTCATTATGCTCAAAAACGATATTTTTAGATAAGGTTCTTGTAGTCTGTAATGTTTGTGAAATTGTCTCCACTCGCTCTGCCATTTCCAAAAGCGTGAGAAATTGGTGAAAATCACTTAGATCCTCGTCTTTAGCGTTACAAATTTGGTAGCCTCTTCTCTTGGGATCATGCTGAATATTGATTCCGAACTCCGCTTGGAGGGCCTGGAAATCACGGGAAAGGGTTCTGGAAGAAGTGTTGTCAAAACCGTGGTTTTGTAAATGCGCCTGAATTGTTTTTAGTGGCGGTGCTTTTGATTTGTTTTCCTGAAGCAATCTGATAATGAGTAGGTACTTTTTTAAGTTTCCGGAACGGGACATAGCTTGTGTATGAATTTAAACCTAATTAAAAATAAAAATAATACCAAATTAAACTGACATTTACTGTAAGTCATTCTAAATAAAAGCATAGATCTTGGGTATATTTAATCACACCAGATAAGCAATTGCTGAAGATGATAGAGAATTTCAAATATTTAATAGATGCATGATATGCATGAAAGCAGGGTCAAAATGCCCTGTTTTCATGCATATCGTGCTCCCATCGGGTTTCAGCGGTCGTCATTAAATTTTACGATCGAAAGCCGATCATATTTTAAGACCACAAATAGCTCAACGATCACATTTTTTTTCGGATATACTGATAGAAAAAAATCTACTGCAGCGGATTCAGCATTTTACCGGCAAACAATATGGCACCGGTATGTTTCTCCCTGATCAGATACACAAATGGCCTATTGACCACCATAACCGGCGGAGCTGGAGATACCGACGTTAGGCCGATCTCTACTGCAGTAGCTGCAGCAGCTTCTGACCCTTCTTCATTAACCTCAATAAAGGCCTTATGCAACACACGGCTGATTAATAAACCGTCCTGTCCGACCAGTAAGTTGCTTAGGTCGGCATTTTGTGTAAATGCAGTTTCAATGCCCATATCAATAAGAACTTCGTTCAGCGTTTTTTCATACGCCGATTTAAACTTTGGCAATACCACTTGCATACTGGCCTCTTTCGTTTGATCCAGCCAGCTTTGCAATGTGTTGGCTGAAAGCCCCTGAAGGAAAGTTTCTGTTATTCCTCCCTCAGGAAGTATAATGGTCATGCTATACTGCTGGTTGCCGTAGGGCAGGTCAATCAGTTTTAGCTGCTCATTACCATAAAAAAGAAACTTCGCGCCATCAGAATGCATCATATCAGGACGTGCAACTGTTGCATCGGGTGTATAGAAGATATCAGGTTTGGTCTTGGCTTTATCAAACTGATAGGTCCAGTCGGCCTTAAAATAGACAGCATTAATCAAATACATAACTACATCAGATGGAATGGACAATAGTAAATTCTGTATTTTATCGTTGGTTTTACCAGCAACCCAGCTGTTAATTACATCTTTACTACCGGCCTTACTAAAGTCCAGTCCGCGAACTTCCGCGTCATAAGATGCCAGCATGGTTTCCTTGAACTGCTGCTGCACTTCATAATTTTGATCGTACCAAACCGAATTAGCAATATTGAGGTTTACCTTCTTATCCATTTGAAGCAATGAATTTCTCAGTTGCTGAAAGGCCTGGTTGAGTTCATCAGATGACAAACCTTCAAAACCGAGTGTTTCCTGGATTTGTGTTTTCGTCTCGCCATCTGCACCATTGTAAACCATAGCTAGTGCCATGCCGACACTCAAGGGAGAGATGAAGGTGTTTTGGTCTGGCTCGGTTTCGTTGACTTTCTTAAACAGTTCAAGTGAAAAATCGTTGGAAGATGCCACCAGCTCCACCTGGTCCGCAGAAAGTGGCGTCAAGTCAGGTAAGTTTTCCTGTTGTGGGTCTTCCTTTGCACAACCCAGGAATATTGATAGTAAGAAAAAGCAGAGAATGAATGAAAATTGGCGCATAGATTTTTGGTTTTAGTA
>LXQK01000177.1:2434-16678 GCA_001683905.1 Marivirga sp. ANT-B6 | reverse complement strand
TGATTATTAAATGGCTTCAATCTTCTCGAAGTAGCGTGATTTTGGGGAATCTTCCTTAATTTGAATAATAAACAAATCTCTTACGGCGCTGCTTCCCGCGCTTATGAAGCGCTATCCCACCACCACAGGGCGGGTCGTTTTTCCTCAATGGCGCTCTTTTTGATCCGCACCGTCCACGCGATTGCAAAGATAAGATCAAGTTGGGGCTTGTAAGGCGATATTGATTCGCAAGAAAACATTTATCTAAACCAGGCTTCTATAATTATCGAGTACAAATGTTCTATTAGTTCGATTTAGCTTATCTGGAATGGCCTTTAACAGGAAAATTTTATTAAAACCTTTTCGCGACAATTCTAATAGTACAAGGGGTGTAACTTTACCTGGCCTTTAGTATTGAATTCGATTGCTGGAAGTGGCAGCTTAAGCATAAACATGCTGCTGAAGATCGTTTTTAAAGTTCTATTATTTGTAGGGATCTTGGTGAAGTCTATATCTAGTGAAAACAAGTATTGCCTGTACCGTTGGGTGTCAGGTATCGACACATTTCTATACGCTATTCTATTTTCAAACTCACCAAACATACCGCCTGCGCTATAGCCGACCGCAAAATTGATCCACTTCGGAATGTTTTTATTTGGCACAAGCCGATGAATGCCAGCACTAAGCCAGTACGTATGTCCATTATAGTCATTGAGTAGCTGGCTAAACCCCGTCCCCAAATAACCATTGGCCTGGCGTGCGTAAGGCGAGGGGCTAAAAGTAAATTTATACTTTACGATTTGCTCTTTAAAGGCTAGTTCCTGCCCAATCACCAAAGCAGACCCCAGGGCATTGGCCCCAACATCACTCCAGGAGAAGCCCCATCCTTCATACATACCATCCCAGATTTCAATGGGCAGTTGCATGAAAAACCCGAGGCTACCACCATAGATCACAGCCTTCTTCCGAGGCACACCAGCCCAAAGTAAGGCTTTGACACCAATATAGCTTTGCAGGTAAGCACCATATATATGGCCAAATTTATCAACCTGATTGTAGCCTTTCAAATCGCGGTAATAATGAAAAGGTACCCGCTCCTCATCTTTGTACCAGACATATTGCAGGTAGGCCATGGACCCCACATATAATCCAGCGCCCACCGAAATAGCCGTAATCAGTCGCCCCCGATGAATAGAGGACGTGTCTTTTATGTGTGTTTGTTCTTTTGGTAAGATTTGCTGAAGAGAATCTTCCTGTGCCATTACCACTGTTGAGATGGTGGTAATAATCATCCAAAGGAAGGTGCATATCGCATGCCTGATCATAGCTGGTTGTTTGTGATTTAAAAGTATCAATAAATAATGGCTTTATAGCTTTAATTAAAGCAAATCCTTATACCATCATGAAAGACCTACCCTTTCTCATCTCGGTGCACTTACTCTTCTGATATAGTTTCATCAGGGCCTAGCCAAGTTTAATGATCGTTCACTGCGATCAATGAATTTGCTCATTTTGCAGCCCCTTTGCTCCAAAGGTTAAGCTGTTTCTTTCAAAATCCCAAAAATGGAATTTAGCTTCAGCGGAGCGGCCTGTTTTTCTTAGCCATTTGTTTGATTTGATTTGAACCATGGCAATGTCTTTTTCTACTCGTTGCTCCTACTCTTTTGCAGCTTTCGCCCTCCAGGCCCGGGCAGGCCCCGTTTCCACAACGGCGCTGTTTTTGATCCACACAGGCCCACGCTGACCCAAAGATAAAAAAGGCGCCTAAAGGTGGAAGCTGGTAGAGGGTTGGGGTGGCGAGTGCTGTTCTATGCCTTATGAACTGATAATTCATCCAGCGGGAATCTATATTTCTTTCGCAGGAACAATAGTCGTAATTGCTCGATCAGTCCGCTGCCGAAACTTCTGAGATAAGACTACACCTATCATAAATTGTTGATTGTCAATTCGTTTATTTCCTTAGCAAAATAAACGCATGTCAGGGAGGCGTGTTTGCTGGCGCCTATTACCATAAATATTGCTTTATTCGCTGCAAAATGCCATTTTATTTATACTTTCGTATGGCTTTTGACGGGCACGTTTGATTTAACTTTTCGTTACCAACTTTTTATATATACTTATCTTTACATGAGGTCATCCCTTCTTATTCTCTTTCTCCATATATTCCTGTCGGCTCAATTTGTTGCTGCCCAGTCCTTAACGCTTACACCACTTCAGGGTAAAAAGCGGCCCAGCAATATCGAAAGCGGTGAGGTAATTTACCTTAAGTTTAAGCCAGGTTTTGTGCTTGACTCTGTCTCTAACTTCTCGGCGAAATTTATTGATCGGTTTGGGGTCAATGGCGTGATTGAGGAGATTAATTCTGATTCTTTACTTTTTACCCAGCGTAATATTGGTACCATTCCCGTTGCCTATAATGATATCGAAGCTGTAAAGAAGGAATACCCGCTTTTGCAAACATCCAGTTTTCTGATCCTTACCGGCGGGTCACTTTTGTACCTGCACCAAACTGACAATCTCTATTTTGGAAAAGCTACTCTAATGGTGCTGGCCAGTGCCGTAGCCAACAAATTGCTGTGGAACCTGGTCTTCAACCCCAGAAAAAATATTCGTACCAGGTCTAATAAGGGGGAAAAAACCTGGGAATTAAGCGTTGTCAACTAGACGAGACTCCTCTTGTACATGTACCGATTTTAATTTATATTTTACAACCCGAACATCAACCCCTTAGGCTATAATTTGGCGAAAGGTTTGCCTTAAACCTTCGCCAAATCAATTAGCTAATTAGAATAACTCGTTAATAGCCGAGCCACTTACTACCAGCCTGTTGTTGGTATTGTCCGCGTCATCATTAGCATCATTACTGTCGGCAGCAATGTCAGGATCATAGACGATCTGCAGAATATAATCCGGCGGAAACTCTCCCTCACTCGGCGACGACATATCCCACGCCCTTACATAAGATACCGTGATGGAGTCTCCGGCCGTTACCGTCGTAAATTCCGTCCGCCCCACGATGTTCCCCGGTCCGGATCCGCCGAGCTGTTTTTCGTATAGCAAAGCCGTCTGCTGGCCTGCACCAGAAGTAAAATTGCCGCCGATATTTTTGACAGATCCGATTATAGTTGCCATGCCTGCAAACTGTGTCGAGGGCACAACTTTGAAGGTGATAGAATGTGCAGCAAGGTCTGGCGGGGCAGCAGGTTCATCGTCATCATCACAGCTGGTAAATGCTACGCCAATTGATAAGAGTAGCAGCATCGATAATTTTTTCATACTCATTTTGTTTAAGTGGAGAAGATATGGTCATTACCTCAAATTTAACATTCCCTGAGGCAAGAGCGGTGGTATGGGAGTAGCATTTCACCTGTTTGAATGACCTTTTGATATCAATTTAGCACATGTTACAATAGCACGATGTACTAAAGTTGCAGTTGAGGATTTGATGCGGACGAATGGGGTGGTTGATTATCCCAATGGCCCTTCGGAGATGGCTGGTGTCGTGTTACGAAGCCTGGATATTATACCAGGTCTCCCCTATGGTAGCAATCTCGATCTTCTGGTTCATTATTAATCCTAATAAAATACACATAGATGCTTTATTCAAACCACTGCATCAGTGGATGTAGCTTTTCATACTAAAAAAAAATCTCCGGTGGTGACGTATTTATACAAAAAAAATCAGTAAAAATTTTATGCTGATAAAATTACCTCACCAAATCATGATGTAGAAATTTCGCTATCTTAGGACTGAATTATGGCATGTTTTTTTAGCTTAATAAAAAACTTTTCTTTACACTAAAAATAAGAAACACAATGAAATACGGACTACATGGCAAATTGGTAACAACAGGTGGGAATGGCGATAAACTAGCTAATATCCTTTTGAAAGCTTCAGCCCTGGTATCTACTGCAAAAGGCTGTCATCTATACCTTGGGAGCAAAGATCAGGCAGAGGAAAACACGGTATGGATCACCGAAGTTTGGGATACCAAGGTGGATCACGATAACTCCTTAAGTGTGCAAGGCGTAAGGGAATTGATTGCACAGGCAATGCCTATTTTAGACGGCATGCCTCAAAAAGGACAGGAGTTGCTGGTCTTGGGTGGCGCCGGGTTGAATGCAAATCAATAGCATAACACTAAACTTGAAAAATATTGAACGAAGATGGACAAAGGAACCAAAACCATGATTGAAAACCTGCAAAAGAATACAGGTAAAACGCTGGAAAAGTGGATGGAAATTGTGCAAAAAAAAATTTTTCAAAACACGGAGAAATTATTAAATATCTCAAGGAGGAACATAGCCTGACGCACGGCTTTGCCAACCTAATTGCCCTTAAAGCCAATGGTACAGACGCTGGTTCGGTAGCTAATCAAGATGACTTAATTATCAGGCAATATGCAGGTAAAGAGTACCTTAAGCCTATATACGATAAACTGATGGCGGAAATTAAGCAATTTGGGCAGGATATCGAAGTAGCACCAAAAAATGCTTATGTAAGCGTTAGGCGGAAAAAACAATTCACCATCCTGCAACCGGCAACAAAAACCAGGTTTGAAATAGGCCTTAATTTAAAAGGGCACGCTGCTGAAGGGAAGTTGGAGGCCATCAATACTCCAAATGCTATGTGTTCTCACAAAATCAACATCTTGACAATTGAAGATGTCGACCAGGAAGTAATCGATTGGATAAAGCAGGCCTACAGTCATGCAGGGTAAGGGTTACGGTAGTATCAGACTTTTGCGATTTTAAGTTTTTACAGGTTTTAATATCCAGGCCGAAGTGACATGTACGATCACGGGTTGCAGGTCGTTTTCATCGGTAACAATCACTTCAATCAACATTTCACCTTTATCGTGCAATTGCATTTCATGGCGCTGTGCCTCCGTAAGCTTTGCAACAGCACGAAGAGATCCGTAGGAACGTTTTACAAAATTGGCATCAATTTTCTTCACCAAAGGAAGTTTATGATCCGGAAGATTGGCTGCCGTCAAAAAAACTGCGGCCGTTTCTGCAAGCAATACCATGGCCGCCGCGTGTACCTGGTTCAGGTGATTACCTACCTTACGCTTATTTTTTAAGGTAACGATCCACTCCTGTTCATTGGTTTTCTCAAAATAAACGCCTACCGTGCCCACGAAAGGAACGGTTCGGCCAATCAAAAAAGATTTGATGGAATTTTTATACGGAAATGGCATAGCATCTACCTTTTTCAATAATGCATTGAGCTTATTTTTCATCGTTTTAATTTAATAAAAAAACCGCCAACAAAAAATATGTCCTGTCGCGCCCCCGATAGCAGTGGAAAACCCACAGCCAAGGCAGGTGGCGTGCAGGCGCGAGGATTTGGAGCGGATAGCGGGAGATGGCGCCAAAAAAAATGCTGGAAAATCCAACCCTCTTTAATCATACACTAGCTGTTATTGCTATCAGTCCACTAATCCGAATATCTTTATCTTGTTTTAGATTCTGACTTCAAATTCGCCCGCTTTCGGCAGCATATTACCATTTTTGTTGGCTGACAAAAAGCTTTTACAGCATTAAAGTCATTGAATTAATAGTATCGAAAATGTCATTAAGCAAAAATAGTATTAGCTATTATCTGATTTTAGGAGGAATTGATCGCTTAAATTTAATATCATTGCAAATTATATGTTCAACCTATTCTATGTGATAGGAAGTCAGCAAAAAGTACTTAGAATTCATCCGAAGGATAATGTCCTGGTTGCTCCAACAGGTTTGAAAGAAGGTGCCATCATTTCTTTTGCAGATAGACGGTATGAACTTCAGAACGATATTGCTGCATGATTTTATTCCTTGGAAACGGGGCTTGCCTTTATAACACTAGATAATAAAACCCTAAAATAAAATGAGAAAAGCACTTCTTTTGGTATTTGTTGCGCTTTTAAGCCTTCAGACCTTCGCCCAGAAAAATTATGAACCAACAGCCGCAAATCTAGAAGCACGACATTGGTTTGAAGATGCAAAATTTGGATTATTTATTCATTGGGGCGTCTATAGCATTCTGGGAGATGGTGAGTGGGTCATGCACAACCAAAATATAGCTATAGAGGACTATGAGAAACTACCGTCCTTTTTCAATCCTATTGAATACAACGCTGAAGCGTGGGTGAAAATGGCAAAAGAGGCAGGTATGAAATACATAACCATTACCAGCAGGCACCACGACGGTTTTTCGATGTTTGATACCAAAGCTACCGATTATAATATTGTACAAAAGACACCTTATAAAAAAGATGTTTTGAAAGATTTGGCGGCAGCTTGTAAAAAAGAAGGTATAAAGCTATTTTTTTACTATTCTTTATTGGATTGGCACAATGATGATTATTTTCCACGAGGAAAGACTGGAACAGGAATTTCTGGAAGAGGAGAGGGAAAATGGGATAACTATACGGCTTTTATGAAAGCGCAATTGACAGAGCTATTGACAAATTATGGAGATATTGCAGGTATTTGGTTTGATGGCAATTGGGACCGAAAAGAGGCCAATTGGCATTTCGATGAAATCTATCAATTGATTCATGATTTGCAACCGCAGTGCTTGATTGGAACTAACCACCACGAAAGTGTAATACCAGGAGAGGATTTTCAAATGTTTGAAAAAGACCTCCCAGGAAAGTCAACAACTGAATTTGCAAGTAAACCTGGAGATATAGGCGAGCTACCTAAAGAAGTCTGCGAGACTATCAACGGCTCTTGGGGCTTTAATTTAAAAGACAATAAAAATAAAACAAAAAAAACGCTAGTGCAATATTTGGTTAGAGCTGCTGGTTATGGTAGCAATTTATTGTTAAATGTAGGACCTATGCCCAATGGAAAAATCCAACCCGAACATATAGCGTCATTGAAGGAGATAGGAAATTGGCTAAAAACAAATGGCGAAACGATATATGGCACAAGGGAAGGAATTATAGCTCCTTCAGAAGATATGGTGTCCACGCAAAAAGGGAAGAAACTGTATCTTCATTTGTTGGCAGATAATAAAAACACCTTTTTTGTTCCAAACTTTGAAGCTCCAATAAAATCTGTTGTACTCTATAAGAATAAGAAAAATATAGCATATAAAATGGATGAGTATGGCCTTTTGGTGAAGTTACTTGAAAAGGACCTGGATGCCATAGATACTATTGTAGAAATTACCTTGAAATAAATGAAAAAATTCAGTTTAGAAAATAAAGTAGCCATTGTGACTGGTGGAGGAAGTGGCATTGGAAAAGCAATATCCCTAACGTTCGCTGAACAAGGTGCACTAGTCCATATTTTGGATTTTAATATTGAGGCTGCAGAGGAAACGGTTGATGAAATTAAAAAAACAGGAGGTTTTGCAGAAGCCTATCAATGCGATGTTTCCAACCAAATCAATGTCTTTGAAACTATTGAAAAAATCACTCGCTCCAACGTTTTGGATATTCTAGTAAATAACGCTGGTATTGCGCATGTTGGAAATATTGAAGCAGTAGAAGAAGCTGATTTAGACCGTTTGTACAATGTAAATATTAAGGGTGTTTATAATTGTATCAAAGCAAGTATGGCCTCCTTAAAACAAAATGGTGGAGGAGTTATTTTAAATTTAGCTTCTATTGCATCATCAGTAGGTATCAATAACCGATTTGCCTATTCCATGACTAAAGGTGCTGTACTAACCATGACCTATTCTATCGCTAAAGATTACGTAACAGAAGGTATACGTTGCAATTGCATGTCTCCAGCAAGAGTACATACTCCTTTTGTAGATGGTTTTATTGAGAAAAACTATCCAGGTAAAGAGCATGAAATGTTTAAAAATTTATCTAATACACAGCCAATAGGGCGTATGGGAAAACCGCAAGAGATAGCAGATTTGGCCTTGTTTTTATGTTCCGACGAAGCAGCATTCATTACAGGTTCAGATTATGCAATCGATGGCGGTTTTATAAAATTAAATGGGAAATAAATTAATAATAAATGAAATTAATAAGATTTGGAGCTGTAGGACAAGAAAAACCAGGAGTTCAATTAGCCAGTGGAGCAAGAATAGATGTCTCGGCTTTCGGGTCAGATTATAATGAAGATTTTTTTGGAAATGGAGGTATCGAAAGATTAGCTGAATGGTTGGTCAAAAATCATGGAGGATGTCATGAAATTGGAGCAGGAGTACGTCTAGGAGTTCCATTGGTGAGACCTTCGAAGATTGTTTGCGTAGGCTTAAACTATGCGCAACATGCAGCTGAGGCGGGCATGGAAGTCCCAAAAGAGCCTGTGTTATTTTTTAAATCAACCACCGCTTTAGTGGGACCAAATGACGATGTAATTATTCCTAAAGGAAGTATAAAATCTGATTGGGAAGTAGAATTAGGAGTCGTAATTGGTAAAAAAGCATCATATGTAGACGAAGCCGATGCGTTTGAACATATAGCTGGTTATGTATTGCACAACGATGTGAGTGAGCGTGCTTTTCAAATAGAACGTTCCGGGCAATGGTGTAAAGGCAAAGGCTGCGATACTTTTGCTCCTGTTGGACCTTTTATTGCGACTAAAGACGAAGTTAAAGACCCTAATAATTTGAATCTTTGGTTGAAATTAAATGGAAAAATAATGCAAGATAGCTCAACTACTGATTTTATATTCAATGTGCAATATGTAGTGAGCCACATTAGTCAATTTATGACATTATTGCCAGGTGATATTATCTCTACCGGCACTCCGTTTGGCGTAGGATTAGGTTTAAAGCCACCATTGTATTTAAAAGAAGGTGATGTGATGGAGCTGGGTATTGATGGATTGGGTGTGTCCAGACAAGTTTGTAAGAACTATCAAGGATTGAAATGATAATCGATTCACACCAGCATTTTTGGAAATTTGACCTAATGAAAGATTCTTGGATGGATGATTCTATGGAAGTCATCAAAAAAGACTTTCTTCCGAAAGATCTAAAACCAATTCTTGAGAGAAATAATGTTGATGGATGTATTGCTGTTCAAGCAGACCAATCCGAAGAAGAAACCAAATTTCTGTTACAATGCGCCAAAGAAAACCCGTTTATCAAAGGTGTGGTAGGTTGGGTCGATTTAATAGCCGATACCATTGAAGATAGGTTGGAATATTTTTCAGAAAATGATTTTTTCAAAGGCGTACGTCATATTGTTCAAGCTGAAAAGACCGATTTTGTTTTAAGAAAAGATTTTCAAAACGGCATCAGTAAATTGGAACAATTTAATTTAACGTATGATATTTTAGTGTATCCAAATCAACTTCCAGCAGTGATTGAATTGGTTGGAAAATTCCCAAATCAAGAATTCATATTGGATCATATTGCCAAGCCAAGGATTTCTGAAGGAATGAATAACCAATGGTTAAAAAATATTCGATTATTGGCAGCTAATGAAAACGTATCCTGCAAGCTATCA
The DNA here is from genome assembly GCA_001683905.1 of Marivirga sp. ANT-B6. Taxonomy (GTDB): domain Bacteria; phylum Bacteroidota; class Bacteroidia; order Cytophagales; family Cyclobacteriaceae; genus ANT-B6. Next base: position 7,289 of record LXQK01000177.1, on the reverse strand, counting down.
GGTTTGGTTACTGAAACAGAAGACTTTAAATGGAGTAAAAATGATTTTACACCATTTCTAGATGCGATTGTTGGCGCCTTTGGAATAGATAGAATATTATTTGGTTCCGATTGGCCAGTTTGCCTGTTAGAAGCGAAATATGAGGAAGTTATAGAAATAATTTACGATTATTTTCTAACCTATTCTTCTGAGTCTAAAGCAAAGGTTTTTGGTGAAAATGCCTTAAAAGTCTATAATATTTCACGCTAAAATATTTAGAAATGGATTTGAAACTAAAAAATAAAGTCATTATCGTAACGGGTGGATCTAAGGGAATTGGAAATGGGATTTGCAATGTTTTAGCTGAAGAAGGCGCCATTCCTGTTATAGTAGGAAGAAATAAAGAAAATGTTTTAGAAGCAGTAAAAGCTATTAAAAATAAAGGATATAAAGCCGCTTATGCCTTTGCTGAATTAACAAATCCTGAAGATTGTAAATTGGCCGTTGAAAAAGTAGTAAATGAGTTTGGAAGAATAGACGGTTTAGTCAACAATGCAGGTGTTAATGATAGCATTGGGTTAGAAACTGGATCCTATGCAGGCTTTATGGAATCTCTTAAAAGAAGCCTGGTGCATTATTATTTAATGGCCCACCTTACCTTGCCAGAATTAAAAAAAAGCAAAGGCTCTATTGTTAATATAGGGTCAAAAGTATCTCTAACGGGACAAGGAGGCACATCAGGTTATGCGGCTTCTAATGGCGGTAGAAATGCACTAACCAGAGAATGGGCAGTAGAATTACTCCCCTACAGTATTCGTGTCAATGCTGTTATAGTAGCCGAATCTTACACTCCTTTATATGAAAAATGGATCAGCACTTTTGCCGATAAAGAAGAAAAGTTAGCAAGCATCACTAAAAATATTCCTTTCGAAAAAAGAATGACTACCACACAAGAAATAGCAGATACAGTAGTGTTTTTGCTTTCAGAAAAAGCCAGTCATACCACCGGGCAATTACTTTTTGTTGATGGGGGTTATACCCATTTAGATCGAGCAATAGAATAACCAACAACCAATAAACCGAACTTAAAAATATGAGTAACATTGAAAAAGCGCCCGTGGTATCAAAAAAGGTGCTTATCCCATTTATTTTGGTCACCTCGTTATTTGCCCTTTGGGGATTTGCCAATGCAGTAACCGACCCCATGGTACAGGCCTTTAAAAAAGTATTGGAGCTGTCTAATTCTGAGGCTGCCTGGGTACAAATGGCATTCTATGGTGGTTATTTTTGTATGGCATTACCTGCTGCTTTATTTATGAGAAAGTATTCTTATAAAGTGGGTATTTTAATTGGATTGGGATTATATGCTACTGGAGCGCTTCTGTTTTATCCAGCTGCCCAATCTGAAAGTTTTACGTTTTTTTGTATGGGGTTGTATATTTTAACTTTTGGCTTAGCATTTTTAGAAACCGCAGCTAACCCATATATTTTAGCTATGGGCGTTAAGGAAACGGCTACCCAACGTTTAAATTTAGCGCAGGCTTTTAATCCTGTAGGTTTAATAGCAGGTTTGATTGTTGCACAACAATTTGTTTTGAAGAACTTAAAATCTCATGATGTCAACAATTTTAGTGCTTTAGATGAGGCTTCAAAAATTTTAATCAAAACGTCCGATTTAATGGCAATCCGAGACCCCTACGTTATTCTTGGTTTAGTTATTTTAGGTGTGTTTGTTTTATTCGTCGTCAATAAAATGCCACAGTCTAAAGATGAGGGCGGGATTCCTGGTATTGGAGATACACTTGCTATTTTGGTCAAAAACAAAAAGTACGTTTTGGGTGTCGTTGCCCAGATTTTATATGTTGGGGCTCAAATTATGTGTTGGACTTATATTTATCAATATGCCGAAGCGATAAATATGGACAGTGTTACAGCAGGATATTATCAATTGATAGCTTTTATTTTATTTACGGTAGGAAGAGCCGTAGGTACTTATATGTTGAGGTTTATGAGCTCCGGTAAGTTATTAATGTATTTTGCTGGATTATCTATCATTTTTGCATTAGGCACAATGTTCGTTCAGGGCATGTTAGGACTATACAGTCTGGTAGCCATCTCATTCTTTATGTCATTAATGTTTCCAACTATTTATGGGATAGCTTTAGCTGATTTAACAGAAGAACAATCTAAAGTTGGATCTGCTGGTTTAGTTATGGCTATTGTTGGAGGTGCTTTACTGCCTAAACTTCAGGGGATAATTATTGATGTTGGCGGTAATGGGGTATCGGACACCAAAATTATGGGGGTTTCAGAAGTTAACTTTTCATTTATTTTACCTCTTCTTTGTTTTGTTTATATAGCCTGGTACGGATTGAGAGTTTATAAAACGTACGAGCCAAAGGGTGTTTTTTTACACAATATATAGTTGTAATGAAACATTCAAGACGTTTTTGTATGGCTTTGGATTTGGTAGATGACCCCATAAGCATTGCTGCATATAAAAAATATCATGAAAAGGTTTGGCCGGAAATTACAGAAAGCCTCTTGGATTCTGGGGTTGAAAATGCTGAAATCTATTGTATTGGCAATCGCCTGTTCATGATTTTAGAAGTTAATGCTTCATTTTCATTCGAAAATAAATCTAAAATGGACGCAAATAATCGTAAGGTTCAAGAATGGGAAATTTTAATGTGTAATTACCAACAAGCGCTTCCTATGGCAAAAAAGGGAGAAAAGTGGGTCTTAATGGATAAAATTTACGGCCTTTAAAATATTATGGTCACTTTTAGCATATGTATTTTATTAGGTGTACCAAATAAAAACGGTAAAGACTTCCGAAGGGTTTGAAACTTCGGAACTCTAATTTGCTATGAAATTCATTTCATACTATAGCTTATGCTCTTCCAAGTCTTTCGCTAGAGCCACTTGGAAAATTTTATTAGTACTCCAGCGAAATTATAGATTCAATTTATCCCGGTTATTGCACTTTATCATAGAAAATTTCGAATGCGCCATATTCCTCTTTACTAGCGTGTTGAAGAGAACTCTCTACCACCCATACATCCCCAAAAACAGATTCATATTCAATAATAAATACATTTGATCGCTGTCCTGAAAAAAAATCATCAAAAAATTCTTTCACAGGTTTTACGGCCGTACTGCCACCTCCAGCGGACAAAAGTTCCGTTTTATCTCCAGGAGCAAGTACCACCCCTTTATAAAGACCACTAATATTATATGAGTACATTGGCTCATCAATATTGTCATCGTAATAATCTTTTAAATTAATAAGCATAAAAGTTGAATCCTTTTCTTTTACATATAAACCTTTAATAAATGCTGGGCCTAAACCTTTATTTTCTATGGTTATGTGAAAGGACTCTGAGCTAAACCCGGCTGTAAATTGAATGTATGGTAAAACAGACGCCTTCTGCTGTTTAACAGTAAGCTCATATTGCCGCTCTAGAATATTACTTTGATACAACAGCACCACTAAAGTAAAAAGTGCAATAGCCATGGCCGACAAACTCACAATCTTATCAGCATTCCAAAATTTCTTTTTAGCAGGCTGTGGCGTATACCTTTTCTTATAATAGGGCTTTTTACCGGGCTTTCTTTCTGTATTAGGTTTGTTGGACTTATTCGATTTTTCTTCCATTACTTTTTAAAGTTGTGCCAGATCGTATAACCTAACCATAAGGATACGCTAGTTTCGTAGAAAATACAACCTAAGGGTAGCTATCTCATTCACCTTTATGTATTAGCTGTGGGTGCCAAGTTTTTGAAGCTAATTCAGAGACAAAGCTTAACTCGTTGCTCCTACTCTTTTGCAGCTCCCGTAGCTTTATTTAAGTTTAATGCATTCTTTTCGCTATGGTCTTTAGCAAAAATGCTTGCATCAAACACCTTGCAAGGGCGTCTCGTGCCTACCTTCTGGATAGTAATGATTTACATCGCGCTGTGGAAATGGCACTTCTATTTTGTTTGTTTCAAAAGCTTCTTTGATAGCCTCCATATTGTCCCAGTAGACAGGCCATAAATCGGGAGTGTTGGCCCAGGCACGAACTGTAATGTCCAGCGAGCTATCGCCAAAGTTGATAAAATACACCACGGGTGCTGGGTCCTCCAGAATCCGTTCATCCTTTTTCAAAGTGTCCAGGATCACTTGCCGCGTCTTTTTCAGGTCGGTACCGTAGGCTACGCCAACATTCAGGTCTACCCTTCTGGTAGGTTTTGCCGACAGGTTGGTGATACTGGAGTTTGCAAGGCCACCATTGGGAATAATGACGACCTTATTGTCGAAATTGCGGACGGTTGTATAGAGAATATCGATCTTTTCAACGCTGCCTAAGGTGCTTTGGGCATCGATCGTATCGCCAACCCGAAAGGGCTTGAAAATAAGGATGAGTACGCCACCCGCAAAATTGGATAGAGAACCTTGCAGGGCAAGACCAATGGCCAAACCTGCGGCACCAAGTATGGCTAAAAATGAGGTGATATCGAAGTCTAAAGTAGCTAACACAGCCACAATCAGGACGATGTATAAAATGACCTTTAGGAAGCTTGTTAAAAAAATGGCAAGGGAAACTTCGATCTCGTATTTGAGAAAGAGTTTAGCGACAGTCTGTATCAGGAACTTAATAATGTAACTTCCAATAAAGTAAAATATCAATGCCTTAATCAGCACCGGAACTACAATCCAGGCGTAGGCTAGTAATCCTTTCGTAAAATTTTCAATGTTAGAAATATCAAAATCCATAGACCCTTTGTTATTTTTAAAGACCCAAAGTAGGGATAAAATCGTAAAAAAAAGAATCCGGCTGGATTTTTTAACCTACGAAAGCATGGCTTTAAAGATGTATGACAAGACGATATT
>LXQK01000177.1:0-2310 GCA_001683905.1 Marivirga sp. ANT-B6 | reverse complement strand
TTGAAAGGGTGAAAGTAAGTTGTATCAATAGCAGATATCGGACGCGAGTGTATGAATGATTTCGACCCATTGCCGCCAATTATTAGTAGCAAAGCGAGGAGTATCCAGCCAATCCCTATAAAGAGAAAGGTAGTTTTAAAGCGCTCGTCAAAGCCTTTCAATCCTGCTCTTACAAAACTAAAAATCGCCCTGTAGTACACTTTTCCAGCTCCAAAAAAGAGCGTCTTTTACGGAGGGCTAAAGCTTCGGCGTGATATCGGCTACTTTGAAGATTTTTCTCAAGATCATCTACATGAAAACTTGCACATAATTCTTCGAAATCTGCCTTTTCTGAGATTAGTTTGCAAAGTATGCCACGCTCAAAATCCATCGTTCTATTCGTACAGATTTTACAAAACTGAAGTCGTTCTTGTATTGTCATCAGCTGATCAATTATTAGCTTCATCCGTCATCTCCACGGAATAGTTGATTGCAAAACTATTTCAAAATTCCGACAGCCTGCAGCTGCAAATAAGATCTAAAGTACGGCAGGTAAGTTTAGTTAGATCGTCTTTCGCCTACCACCAGCCATAAAAAATAACACGAAGATTTTCTTTAACAACTAACCCTGGCGATCAGGACAACCAAGATTACGTTAATCTACGGGATCTGCTTTTGAAGAAAAGCAAAAAAATCCATCAGCCATGCAACGCCTATATGCACGACAATGCCACCCAATATACTTCGGGTATTGTAGGCAATGATGCCCAGAATATAGCCTCCAAAAATAGCACTAATCGCTTCGCCAGCAGGTTTACCAAAGTGATACACGGCATAGGTAACCACCATGGGCAGCACGGCGTCTTTTCCCATGACTTTTATCAAACCGATGACCATACAACCTCTGAAAACTAATTCTACAGCGATAAAGTCGAAAGCATAGGCTAATTCGAAAATAACGATGGTAACCCACTTGGGTATGCCAAGATACCATGCAGCGAGGTTGTCTTTAAGGCTTGGATAGTACTGAATAAAACTTTCTTCAAAAGATGCGGCAACGATCAGCGGCACCATTAACAAAAGAAGTATGCCATAAGGCCTTAAGTCTATACCCTTTGCGGTAAAACCATAGAACCTGTTTTTATCCTTTTCATATGATACATAGAAGATGGCCAGAGGAATGAAGATGGTGAGCAAACTTTTTAAGTTATTCCCAATTTTGATCAAATAATAATGTATCTCGGAGGGAAATGTAACTTGTATCAGTGGGCGATGATAAAAAAATGCTGCATCAAAGGCTAAAAGCGCTAAGAAAAACGAACTCTTGAACCAGAAATCTGACCGCAATATAAATGAGTGGGGCTGACTACAAGCGGTAATCAGACAGGAAGCATAATAGGCAAAGCCATACATTAAAAAGTAAAAAAGCATCCGGATCTCCCGCCCGGCGTAGGCATCGATTACCTTATCTTCAAAATCATAGTAATAATTGAAGCATATAAAAATGGTGAGCAATAGAATCTGCAGCAGGTATTTTCCAAGCTTGAAATCCTCTGCCAAAAATGTCTTAATGCACTGAACAATTTTTCCCATACGATAAATCTTGGTAAAGTACCAATTATATCGGAATTAGAAAAGTCATTTTTCAAAAGCGCCAAATTCCTGGCGAACAATTCCGGATCTTTTGATAAAGATTTAAATGCAACAAAATGAGTACAATCGGAAGGTGACAGGAAGGTGCTGATCCCCTACATACCCTTTAGGAAAACAAGAGGACATTTGGTGGAAAGTTGCAGGAACGCACCCAAACTGCTAATAATTGTTTAAATGAAGGGCGCCTGTAGATTTATGTCTATCTTCTTTCCGGGCAAATAGGCTGCAGGTTTGGCGCTGAATAAAGGTTCTATAAAAGATTATCAGGTATATTTCACGTGCTCCCTGATTACCTGCACCAGCTGATGTGCAGGCACTACACCCGACTGCCTCCACAAGGTCTTGCCATTCTGGAAAAGCATGAGGGTGGGCACGCCCCTTACCTGGTATTTGCTGGCAGCCGAAGGGTTCTTGTCCACGTCGATTTTTATCACTTTTACTTTATCTCCTACCAGCCGCGCTGTCTCCTCTAAAACGGGCTGCATTGCCTGGCAAGGGCCACACCAAGTGGCAAAAAAATCGACCAGCACAGCCTGGTCGCTCCCAATGATTTGGTCCAATGATCCTTTTTTGCTCATATTATTATTTGCCTATGGTTTTTATTTAAAACTACTGGCGTCCGGATAAAATATTGAATTAGTTTTAGTCTCTTAGAAAAGTTATATTTGAGGAAATAAA
>LXQK01000176.1:10938-20964 GCA_001683905.1 Marivirga sp. ANT-B6 | reverse complement strand
CCTGTACTTATTTCGTGGTCGCTACCAAAAGAAATGATCCACTGACAATCGGGGGCTTCGGGCTGGGCTGTGCCAGTAACGTTTTTGAAATAGAAATTGAAGATATTTCCATCTATCCCACTCTGGATTTTGTACAAAAATCGAATACGGTTTGTGATCCGGCAATTCCTAATGGGCGCATGGGTGTAAATATAACAGCCGATTATATTCCTGCGACCACGTACACTTATCAATGGTATTATGGACCTACTCCAGTTGATGCGTTTTCTGTGCCAGTGGCCAATGCCAATGGCGGGAATACGGCGACAATTAATAATCTGCCGAGTGGGGAATATACGGTCGCTGTCACAAGTAATGCAACCGGCTGTGAAACGATTAAAACGGGACGAATTATCGATAATATCAAAGATATCCTTGTTGCCGTATCGTCAAGTCCAATGTTTAGCTGTGACGCGCCTGATGGGTTAGCTTATGTAAACATTTCTCAACCCATCCTGGAAGAAGACCAGGCATTCTCGACCTATACGTACCAGTGGTATGCTGGAGAACATTATGTAAACATTTCTCAACCCATCCTGGAAGAAGACCAGGCATTCTCGACCTATACGTACCAGTGGTATGCTGGAGAACATGCAACCGGCCCTGTAATCTCTACCGACGCAACTGTAGGTAATTTATCCAATGGGTTTTATACGGTGGTTGCAACAGATGCTAATGATGCATATTGTATTTCTGCTCCCTTCACGATTGAGGTAGAAGATGGACGAACTTACCCCGCACCGGTAATTATTGTCCAGGATGCACCCCTGACAAATTGTGACCCACTTAGACCCAACGGGCAGCTTTCTGCCAGTGTAAATGGCAGGATAGACGGTTATAGCTTCAGCTGGTTTGTTGGAACACCTCCATTCAGTGCACCTTCGTTCTTTGAAGGTAGCGCGGTAAGCAATTTAACATCCGTTACCTATTCAGTTGAGGTGAGAAACCTGCTGACGGGACCTTCGTTCTTTGAAGGTAGCGCGGTAAGCAATTTAACATCCGTTACCTATTCAGTTGAGGTGAGAAACCTGCTAACGGGCTGTATTACAATTCAGTCGGCTACTGTTACGGAGCAATTTGAAATTGTGCCAATACCTACACCAGAAATTATCACCCATGTCACCCGTTGTGATTTGGATAATGGGATTGTTTCTGCATCGGTAAATGGCAATAAAGCCAACCATATCTTTTCCTGGTACCGGGGAAACCAGGCAACTGGCACTCCTGATTTTGTAGGTCTGGAGTTTACCGATCTTCCAATTGGCAACTATACAGTAACTGCCACGGATAAAATCACCGGTTGTGTATCTATGCCTGCCTCTATTGCGGTTTTGGATCGAAAAATATATCCTGATTTTAATGTAAGCACCATCAATTCCCTATGTGACACGGAAACCGGACGTGGATTTATCGACTACATCCCCGGGTTTGAAATTGCTACGATTACCTGGACAAACGGTAGTGAGATTATAGAGGAATCGGATCCCACTGGTCTGGCGCCAGGAATGTATACAGTAACTGCTACCGGGTTGAACGGCTGTGTCACCACTAAATCCATATCGATAGGCACCGATGTAGCTGTTTATAATGGTGTCACTCCAAATGGCGACAACCTGAACGACAAATTTGTGATCGATTGTCTTGATCAATTCGGCAATAATAATGTGAAGATATTTAACCGCTCCGGCGCCTTGGTGTATGAAATCGATAATTACAATAACAGCACTGCCTTCTTTGAAGGGCTCGGCAACAGGGGCATGTATATAGGAAGTCAAAAGGTTCCGGATGGAACATACTTCTACGTCATCAACAAAAACGATGGCTCAAGACCATTAACAGGATATTTAGAATTGATCAGATGATGCGTAAGATACGAGTTGAGTGGGTGGTTTGTATATTGGTGGTAATTTTTGCCGGGTCTCATGGTGCAGAGGCCCAGCAAAGGGCTGTTTACTCCCAATATATGTTCAATGGGTTAATTTTAAATCCTGCCTATGCGGGCAATCAGAAACAACTGGTTGCGACAGGAATTTACCGGAAACAGTGGGTAAATCTGGAGGGTGCTCCTACCATACAAACGTTAAGCGTTCATTCAGGATTTGACAAGCGAAAAGTAGGTATTGGGTTTAATCTTTCCAACGATAAGATCGGTGTGCATAATGACTTGTCTTTTTATGGTAGCTACGCTTATCAGCTAAAAGTAGGAAAAGGTAATCTGGCTATGGGTTTACAAGCCGGATTTAATAACCTTAAATCAGATTTCACCAAGGTAAATGCAAAAAACGGTAATGACCCGTTACTAAATTCGGTATACAATAAATTTAATCCCAACTTTGGTACCGGCTTGTACTACAGCACTTCTACCGCTTACCTGGGGGCTTCTGTTCCTTTTATTCTCAACAATACTGTCCTAAAAGAAACGGAGGTAATTTCTGAAGCAAAAGAAGCCCGTTATTACTTTGTGACAGGAGGTAAAGTTTTTGATTTGGATGCTAAAATTAAACTTAAACCTTCATTTTTGGTCCGAATTCAGGAGGGAGCTCCTGTTGGCTTTGATGTAAACACAAATTTTATATTCGATAAAATCGTGACATTAGGTGCTTCATATCGCAGTGGAGATGCTGTGGTATTCTTATTTAATGTGCAGGCCAACGAGAATTTCGGATTTGGATATGCCTATGACTATACCATATCAGGATTGAACCCCTATACGAAAGGGTCTCATGAGATCATGATGAGCTATAGAATAAACTTCGCTGCAAAACCCTGCCACGCCTACTTTTAACCGGTTCGGGCATTGCATTATTTCATCCAGTTAGCTCCATGGTAAGATAAACTCCTTAAGGCTCCTAATTAAAATTTTTCGTTTTTATCTGCTCTCCTAAGATTTCCTGTGTAATTTTATTTCTTCATTTTTAAACTCATAAACCCATTGGCCGTTGGGTAGATAAGGAAATAAATATAATATGATGGAATACAGAAGATTAGGGAAGTCAGGACTTTTGGTGAGCGAACTGTCGCTTGGATCGTGGCTTACATTTGGAAAACAAATCGATGAAAAATTAGCTGAAGACTGTATGGTGGCTGCCTATGATGCAGGCGTCAATTTCTTTGATAATGCAGAAGCTTATGCCGAGGGAAAATCAGAAGAAGTGATGGGCAGATTACTCAAGAAGCTAGGTTGGCGCAGAGATACATTTGTTGTTTCAAGCAAGGTTTTCTGGGGTGGTGAACTCCCTAACCAAAAGGGACTGAGCAGAAAGCATGTCTTCGAAGCGTGTCATGCAGCGTTAAGGAGGCTACAAGTAGATTATCTAGACCTATATTTCTGTCACCGACCTGACAGGCATACGCCTATAGAAGAAACTGTCAGGGCGATGTCCGATTTAATTTCACAAGGCAAAGTATTGTATTGGGGAACATCTGAATGGAGCGCCCAGGAAATTATGGAAGCTTATGCTGTCGCACGCCAATATCATCTGGTGCCCCCTACGATGGAACAACCACAATACCATATGTTTCATCGGGATAAGATTGAGAAAGATTACCTTAAGCTATACGATGTTGTTGGATTAGGTACCACCATCTGGTCTCCCTTAGCATCAGGATTGCTTACAGGAAAGTACAACGACGGGATACCTGACGATTCACGGGCAAATGCACACGACGATATCTCCTGGTTGAAAGATAAGCTAACAGGGCCCGAGGCGCAGCAACAAATGAAGAAAGTACGTGCCTTGACGAGTATTAGTAAAGACATAGGTACGAGTATGGTCCGAATGGCGCTGGCCTGGTGCCTGAAAAATCAAAATGTAAGTACTGTGATCACCGGAGCTTCCAAAGTGAGTCAGGTGCATGACAATATGCAAGCTGTAGAAGTAAAAGCAAAACTTACACCTGAGGTAATGGAAAACATCGACACTATTTTAGACAACAAGCCTCGTCTTGTAGAATATTGATAACCATCGGTGTGATCGACGCATGATTCAGGTTGTTGAGTCCAACAAGCCTGGAATCGCCCTTTTCCATCGAGGCGTTATTGTACGCCTTTCCTATGCCTTATTTGTAAAACTTTCGAGGATGGATATGATAATGGAGAGAATCAGGCTAAAAGCCAATGCCCACCAAAACCCATTGACTACGAAGCCGGCAACAAAGTACTCGGCAATTAAAATGATAACGGCATTGATGACCAGAAGAAATAAGCCGAGGGTGAGAATGGTGACGGGAATGGTTAACAGAATCAGTAAAGGCTTGATAAATGCGTTGAGTATGGCAAGAACAATAGACACGATCAGTGCATCCCAAAAGCTGGCAACTGCAACGCCAGGTAGAATATAGGAGGTTAAAATTACGGCGAGCGAGGAGACAAGCAATTTGATAATGAGATTCATAGGAAAGAAATTAGTGATTAACCATACTTTTTCAAAGTGCAATCACCTACAGCTACTATTGCTGCAGGTGCAAACTATCTTTTACCGCTTTTATACGCGAATTAAAATCTAAGTTTTCGGGGTCTACTTCTTTATCCAGCGAAATACTTAAGAAATCAAGTATTTTACCCGCATGTGCTGTACTTTTCCCGGTTTTAATGTCTACATACCGCATGGTAGACCAAAGGAGCGTCTTCAAATGTGCCTTCTTTTCATCGGTCATATAATATTCGATCAGGATCGTATTTTCATTGTACCAGATCAGACGAGACATAATCATTACCCACTCACCGATTCCTGCAGGCTTCAAATAGGCAATCTGATGGTTATAAACCACCCAGGCGGCATGATACTCCTTATAAAAATCCATCACCTCCAATCCATACAGCTTTGGAACCTGGTCTTCTCGCGCATTGTAAAAATAATCAAAATATTTGGCATTATTCAAATGCCTCATTGGATCACAATCCTGGAACCTGATGACTACTTTTGACTCTGTTTCGTTTGGATAGACTTTATCTTTATCTAATTTAAACATCGGCATTCAATCTTAATACTGGCGAACGATAAAACATCGGTGTAAACTTAGGTAAGCTGCCGCAAATAATTTGTATAATTTTCTTATAAATATTTCTCTTTCAAGATATTGACATGGTGCCTCATATGCCCCGCAACAATATACACGAGCGCATTTGCCGTTATTGCCTTTTCATTAGCTATTCCTGAGCGAGACAGTGCCTCTGCATTTAGATGACGCACCATATGTAGGTTGGATTTCCTAACATAGCTAAATTCTTCTACCAGATCTTCAATGGTACGTTCGTTGAAGTTACCTCCCTTCACATAATCATCTTGTTCAAACCCTGGTAATGATTTATTTTCACCTCTACCGATACATAAGATCCGGTAGGCCATAACACGCTCTGTATCAATGATATGACCAACAACTTCCTGGATGGTCCATTTTTCAGGACGATATCGGTAGGTTCCTTTTTCTTTCGGCAACTTCAACATCATCTGAGCAAACTCCTGTTCCTGAATCGAAAGAAACTCATCTAAATTTTCATCAAACACCAGCGCAATATACGGGTGGTAAAATGGTGGATATTCTTCGTTTCGTGGCGCCGTCGTATGCATACAAGATTGTAATTGAACAAAAATTTCTCTTACTTAAGGCAAAGAAATTCTATTAATTTAAAAAATGATGAAGGCAAAAGTAAAAAAGTTTATAATCTATACATGCATGCTTACTATACTTTTTACAGAACTGGCAGCCCAAACAGTCATACTAAATCGTGATCCGGAGATCAAGGCCATGGTAGAGGAGATTTCTGCCGAAAGGCTCGAACAGCATATTCAAAAACTGGTAAGTTTCGGCACACGCCATACATTAAGTGACAATAAAAGCAACAAGGAAGGTATTGGTGCTGCCCGTAACTGGGTAAAATCTGAATTGGAGACCTATGCCCGTGAATCAGGCGGACGATTAACCGTAGCATTAGATTTTTATGATATTCCTGCCGACGGCAGACGGATACCTGAGCCGGTGCAACTGGCCAATGTAATGGGCACACTAAAGGGTACCGACCCCAATGATGACCGGATTTTAATTATCAGCGGACACCTCGACTCCCGGGCCAGCGACATTATGAACTCCAAAATTAAAGCGCCCGGCGCCAATGATGATGGATCTGGAGTAGCTGTGGTCATGGAGCTTGCCAGGGTAATGTCTAAAAGGTCCTTTCCTGCTACCATTATTTTCATGGCCGTCTCTGGCGAAGAGCAGGGTTTATTAGGTGCCCGTCAGTTGGCCGAAAAAGGAAAAAAAGAACAATGGAATATCGTAGCCATGCTTAATAATGACATGGTTGGCAACAGTGCTTCAAGTGGCACGAATTTAAGAGATAATATGCAGGTGCGGGTTTTTAGCGAGGGTGTTCCTCAGGCAGAAACAGAAGAAATGGCCAGAAACCGCCGATATACTGCTGCGGAAAATGATAGCCAGTCCCGGCAGCTCGCCAGGTATATTAAAGAGGTGGGTGAGCGTTATGTCGATCAGCTTCAGGTGACACTAAATTATAGAAGCGACCGCTTTCTACGCGGCGGAGACCACACACCATTTAGCCAAAATGGGTTTGCTGCAGTAAGATTTAGTGAAATGAATGAGAACTATTACCACCAGCACCAGGACGTCAGGCTGGAAGATGGCATTCAATATGGTGATTTCCCAGAATATGTAGATTATTTCTATGCCAGGAAAATTGCTGGCGTAAACCTGGCGACGCTTGCCAACCTGGCAATGGCGCCGGCAGCACCGCAAAATCCCGGCATTGACGTTAGCCAGCTAAGCAACGAAACACTCCTGAAATGGCAGCATCCGGCCGGAAAAGAACCTCATGGGTACTACGTCTTAATGCGTGAAACCTACCAGCCTTTTTGGGAAAAGAAGATTTTTGTGCAAGGTACAGAAGTCTCTCTGCCCTACTCCAAGGATAATTACTTTTTTGCTGTGCAGGCTGTTGATGCCGAAGGGCACGAAAGTTTGCCCGTGTGGCCCTTACCGCTTCGGTAAACATCTTAATAAAGAAGGATCGCGTGCCTATTCTTCTTTATTTTCCGCATCATACCAGGTAGCATACATCACATAATTGTTTGCTGTCTTTGCAAAAATATCCTGCATTTCCGGTCCCACGTCTTTGACCTTTTTCGCTGGCATGCCGGCAAAGATCGATCCTGTTGTTACAACGGTGCCAGCAAGCACCACTGCTCCTGCCGCCACGATAGCACCAGACTGTACTACGGCGTGGTCCATTACAATGGCTCCCATGCCAATTAGAACATTATCTTCTATGGTACAACCATGTACAATGGCATTATGGGCAATCGAGACATTGTTGCCAATCACCGTTTTTGCTTTCTGGTAGGTGCAATGTATCACTGCACCGTCCTGAATATTGGTATTATTGCCGATGTGAATGGAGTGCACATCACCTCTGATCACTGCGTTGAACCAGACGCTGCATTGGTCTCCCATCACCACCTCCCCTACCACTGTAGCATTTTCCGCTAAAAAACAGGATTTACCAAATACTGGCTTCACTCCCTTTACTGCTTTGATCAAGGCCATAACAATTCCTGCTTTTTACTTTTATATGTACATACATTTTATTACCTTTGCAGCTCGCATGGTATGAAAATACCAAAGTAAAACAACTAAATAATAACAAGATGAACAAATTAAATTTTGCTGGTTTATTAATAGTGACTTCGCTTTTTGTCATCAGCTGCAATCAAGCTCCTAAGAGTGACGAAGCTGAAGTAACAGAGGCAAAGGAAGTTGCTGAAGTTACTGCTGAAGCACAATATACCATTTTGCCTGAAGCAAGTGAAGTTACCTGGGTTGGCACTAAGCCAGGTGGAAGACATAACGGAACAATTGAAATTAAGGAGGGTGCACTTAAAGTGAACAATGGTGAAGTAGTAGGTGGAAATTTTACCATGAATCTTAACCAGATTGAAGTGTTGGATCTTGAAGGTGAAGATAAAGGTAAATTAACCGGACATCTACAATCACCAGATTTTTTTGATGTTAAAAACCATCCGGAAGCTAGATTTGAAATTACATCGGTTGAGCCTTACACCGCTGCTGCTGCAAGCGATGCAACCGATGAAGAATTTAGAATTGAGAACCTGTCTCATAAAGTTACCGGTAACCTAACCTTGAGAGATAGCACATTAAGCATATCTTTTCCGGCGCTTATCGAGATGAAAGATGATAAATTAGTTGCTAAAGCAAATTTTAATATTGACAGAACCAATTGGGGTGTATCGTATGGTGACGAAAGTAAGGCTGTAGACAAAGCAAAAGACAAATTTATCTACAATACTGTAAATATTGGTTTTAATATTGAAGCTAAATAATATATAATACACTTAATGAGAGGCTGTTCCTGAAAAGGGACAGCCTTTTTTGTTCATGTAAAAGAATATAGAAGCCGGTAGAAACCATCTGCAATACTGTCGTTTACCTTCACTAAATCTGCTATCTTTGCACATACTTTTTTGAATTGGAAAGAAACGAAGGTATTTTTAAACCCGATAAGCCGGCCGATTTTTTGCAAAGCGCACTGGCCTGGGCAAACGATTTCGATTATTTCAGTTATTTCAACCCCAACAATATTGCTTATCCATTTGATCCTTTCTTACACTTTCTGGCTGCAGACTGTTTAGAAGTGCTCTCCTTTGGTCGCGACGATCCGTTTGAGACTATCAAAAGATATCATCAACAACATCAAGACTGGCTCATTGGCTTTCTAGGATACGACCTTAAAAATACAATCGAAGATCTTTCCAGTAAAAACATCGATAGAATTCAAAACCAGGAAATACATTTCTTTTCCCCAAAGCATCTGATCTATTTTGAGAAAGATCAGATAATGATTCAAACTGTTGAGGATCCAGCCGCAGTTTATGCAGCAATTCAACAGTTCCACATCCCATCACCGGGTCGCACCTTCGCTGCTGACATTAATCAAGCTATTTCGAAAGAAAACTATATTGATCGGGTAAAGAAAATCCAGCAGCACATTTTAGAAGGAGATATATATGAGATGAACTTTTGCTTCGAATTTTTCGCCGAAAATTGCCAGATAGATCCGGTTGCTGTCTATTATGCCTTATGTCAATTATCTCCTAAGCCATTTTCGGTGCTTCAAAAAGTAAAGGAGCATTTTTTACTATCTGCTTCCCCTGAACGATTTTTAAAAAAAACGGGCGAAATCATCATATCTCAGCCGATCAAGGGTACCGCCCCGAGAGGAAAAAATTCCATAGAAGATGTACAATTGAAAAGTACCTTGCGGGATAACGAAAAAGAACAGGCTGAAAATTTAATGATTGTAGATTTGGTACGAAACGACCTGGCAAAAAGTGCTCAAGCCGGATCGGTCAAAGTAACCGAACTATTTGGGATCTACTCTTTTAGTCAGGTCCACCAGATGATCTCTACTGTTACAGCTACCCTAAAGCCGGACCTTCATTTTACAGCAGCAATCAGAAACGCTTTTCCAATGGGTAGCATGACCGGCGCTCCAAAAATAAAGGTAATGGAGCTCATAGAGCTATATGAACAAAGCAAACGCGGCTTGTATGCTGGTGCGGCAGGGTATATTACACCGAAGGGAGATTTTGATTTTAATGTGGTCATCCGAAGTATCCTGTATAATCAGGGCACCAAAATGCTTTCTTTCCATGTCGGAAGTGCAATTACCTATGACTCGGATCCTGAAGCTGAGTATAAGGAATGTCTTTTAAAAGCGCACGCTATTTTACAGGTGCTCCGGTCTCCTTAGTACCGGAGAAGATTTCAGGGCTACGCCCCTTTTTTGTTGATTGATTGACTACAAAGATTTCAGGGCTACGCCCCTTTTTTGTTAATTGATTTATTGATTTGTCTAAGAAGATTTCAGGACTTTGCCTCTTAATCCAAGGGGCGTTAGCCCTGTGTTCTCGTCGTAGCAAAATGTTTTGCTATGTGAGGGCGTAGCCCTGATAT
>LXQK01000176.1:9496-10799 GCA_001683905.1 Marivirga sp. ANT-B6 | reverse complement strand
CCGCCAAAACGACGAATTTTGTTCTATTGATCCCCGGGTTAATACCCGGGGTTATTGAGATTAGACCCCGCTGGGGTCTGCGATAAGGATTTTTAGTTTGCTGAAATGGCCGATAGTTGTGTATGGATTATTGCCGTTTGTATTGAGCTTTGCAGGGTAAGGTCCCTAACAAAGATATCAGGGCTACGCCCCATTTTTTGATTGTTTGTTGATCTATCTACGAAGGTTTCAGCGCTAAGCGCCTTCATCAAAGGGGCGTTAGCCCTGTCCTCTTCGTAGCAAAATGTTTTAATTTTTTGGGAGGGGCGTAGCTCTGATATCTCTCTAATTGTACCTTTCAAAACACTACGATTATATGGAGATGATACAACCCAACACGCAAGCCGTGGTACTGTTAACCCACCCTTTGTTTCAAAACTCAGACAACACTAACAATCGTATATTTAAAATGTGGGTAGTCTTGCCTCTTTGACGCCTGTACCCTATAAAAGTGTGTATGCTGCGACTAAAAGTTTTGTATATACCTTTTTCCGGTCACTTCAAATGCAACATGGCATTCATGTGAGCTTCCTTTGCCCCGGCCCTACGGAGACAGAAAGTGCCACCAATCGGTCTGCCCTGACGGGGCAAAAATCCAAGATGTTGATGCTTAGCGCTGAGGCTGTAGGGTAAAGATTAAGGAATTTTTGCAGCATCCGTTTTATCCTTTTCATTAACCACGGGTTCAAACCCGTGGCTAATGATATTTGACCCCGCTGGGGTCTTTTCCCAAGCTATTTTCCCCAGGTCTTTGTGCCATAGACTTTTTAGGTTTTTTATAAAATGAAGATAGCATCCTACTTGAAAAGATCAGGATAAACCTGTAGCTTATTTGGCACATATCGAAAACAATAAAAGTCCTGAATTCGTATAGGTGTTCCTAAGCAGTAATGCAGCATACGGGATCTGCGGCACAAGTTCTTACAAGTCTGAAATGGAAAACTCAAATCCTGTTTTTTAAAACACTAAGTAGGCTTATTCACAACTCAACTGCCATAATCCGACATGCGAAACTTTTGTAAAATAGGTACTGTCTGCCTCACGCTTTCTTTAGCAACTTGATTACTTGCAGGCACACCGTACGAATGGTATACGAAGTCACCTTTCTAAGTAAAAAATTGAGCTTACGCTTTTTTACCGTAAAATGCCAGAAGATATATTTAAATTCCTGCTTTAAAGGTTATTTGTAAAAAATATAACTGTAAGTTCTTGCTCATAAACTATGATCCCTAAAATATAAGATTCCTTTTTAATAAAAATATAG
>LXQK01000176.1:5231-9418 GCA_001683905.1 Marivirga sp. ANT-B6 | reverse complement strand
TAATAAAAATATAGTTTTCCTCGCTTTCGATCTGCATCCTTGCAAAGAAAAATTATGTACTCCTTGCACTTTTTTGTAATTTTTAAGCAAAATAATTCTGCCAAAATGTCATTTAAAATGCTAAATATTTATCTTTGCACTCTTATTTAAGATCATCATTGATGTCTTATGTAACACTGATATAACTGCAATGGAAAATTTAATTGTCGATATAGATATAATGGGTATGGAACTGCCCATTGAAAAGGGTCCAATTCTCATAGGAGGGGCTGGAAATAGCAGGAAGCTATACATTGAGAGCTATGGTTGTGCCATGAATTTTGCTGATAGCGAGATTGTAATTTCTATCCTACAACAAGAAGGGTTTGCCACAACGACAGACTTTGCTTTAGCAGATGTAATCCTTTTGAATACCTGCTCGATTAGGGAAAAAGCGGAACAAACGATCCGTACCAGGCTCCACCAGTTCAATAAGGCGAAAAAAAACAAGCCGGCCTTAATTGTGGGCGTATTAGGATGCATGGCAGAGCGGCTTAAAGAGAAACTTTTAGAAGAGGAAAAAATTGTAGACCTCGTAGTAGGGCCCGATGCCTACCGTGACCTACCCAATCTGGTAAAAACTGTTGACGATGGGCAAAAGGCAGTAAATACCTTCCTGTCCAGAGAAGAAACCTATGCTGATATCAGCCCTGTTCGACTTAATTCAAATGGCGTATCCGCCTTTATCTCTATCATGCGTGGCTGCGACAATATGTGTTCATTTTGCGTAGTTCCTTTTACCCGTGGCAGGGAGCGCAGCCGCGATCCTTTTTCTATCGTGGACGAAGCGCGTTCATTGTTTGAACAAGGTTACAGGGAAGTAACCCTATTGGGACAAAATGTTGACTCCTACAAGTGGTCGCCAAATACCGACCTCAAAGGCAAATTACAAATCGAAAGGTCAGCAGAAACAGCTATTGTTAGCTTTGCGCATTTATTAGCACGGGTAGCAGAGATCCATTCTGACTTAAGGATACGTTTTTCCACCTCGCACCCTAAAGATATAACCGACGATGTACTTCATACGATCAAAAAGTATGAGAATATCTGCAATTACATCCACCTTCCCGCACAAAGTGGCAATAGTCGTATCCTGAAATTGATGAATCGTACCTATACCCGCGAATGGTATATCAACCGGGTAGATGCTATCCGTAACATATTAGGAGAGGCATGTGGCATTTCTTCGGATATGATCACTGGTTTTTGCTCAGAAACTGAAGAGGAGCATCAGGATACACTTTCATTGATGGATTATGTGAAATTCGATTTTTCATATATGTTTTTCTACTCTGAAAGACCGGGCACACTGGCGCATAAAAAGTTGGATGATAATATTCCATTGGCTGTAAAAAAGCGAAGGCTAAGCGAAGTGATCATGAAGCAAAAAACATTATCGCACCAGCGCAACATCGGCGATCTGAATAAGGTATTTAAAGTCCTTGTAGAAGGGCCATCAAAAAAGTCTGATGAATTTCTACAAGGGAGAAACAGTGCCAATAAGATGGTTGTATTTCCACGGCATCAACTTTCGAAAGGGCAATATGTGCATGTACTTGTACGCGAGTGCACCTCTGCTACCTTGATTGGTGATATTGTCTAGTGAAATAAAGAGCAGCTGCTTTCCACTCAATCTAATTTTTTAACTGTGAAGGATATAGATATTTTACATATAAAGCAAAGGTTTGGTATCATCGGTAATTCTCCCTTGCTGAACCAGGCTATTAACGTAGCGGCCCAGGTTGCTCCTACCGATATGACCGTCCTGATAACGGGTGAAAGCGGTAGCGGTAAGGAATCGTTTTCGAAAATCATACATTATCTGAGTGTGAGGAAACACGGGCAGTTTATTGCCATCAATTGCGGGGCTATTCCGGAAGGAACGATTGATTCCGAGCTCTTCGGCCACGAAAAAGGGTCTTTTACAGGAGCCTATGAAGCACGTAAAGGCTATTTTGAGGTAACAAATGGAGGCACGATCTTTCTTGATGAAATCGGTGAAATGCCCCTGGCTACACAAGCCAGATTACTGCGGGTGTTAGAAAACGGTGAATTCATTAAAGTAGGATCCTCGAAAGTGCAAAAGACAGATGTGAGGGTAATCGCCGCGACCAATGTAAATCTATTGAGCGCCGTAGAGAAAGGGAAATTCCGGGAAGATTTATACTATAGGTTGAACACCGTGCCAATCTATGTGCCAGCCCTGCGTGAAAGAGACCAGGATGCTGAGTTGCTCTTTAGAAAATTTGCCTCAGACTTTTCCGACAAATACCATGTGAAACCAATTTCGCTGACACCAGAAGCGAAATTGGAACTACTGAAATTTAGGTTTCCTGGCAATATCAGGCAATTAAAAAATCTGGTAGAACAAATGTCTGTGCTAGAAATGGAGCGGGAAATCACCCTCGATGTCTTGCAGAAGTACCTACCAAAGAACACAAGTCAGTTACCCGCTTTATATCGAAACTTAAAAGACTCGGACGAACATTTTTCTGAAAGGGACCTGCTGTATAAGGTGCTTTTTGATATGAAAAAGGACATGACTGAGCTAAAAAAACTTGTACATGACGTCCTTCAAAAAGACGCAGTCGGCACGGATATGCTGGAAGAGCACCATGAGTTGTTTCACAATATTCATGAAGACACTACCAAAGAAGAGCTTAAGCCTGCACCATATTTAATAGATGCCAGCAAAAGAGAGCCGAAAGACTATGATTATAGCGACAATAACGACGATAATGTAGATATTGAAGATATTACCCATGAGACTGAGGAAGATGAATCGTTATCCATAGAAAAGAAGGAAAAGGAATTGATCGTAAAGGCATTGAAAAAAAATAAAAACAAAAGAAAATATGCTGCAGAAGACCTTGGAATATCGGAAAGAACGTTATATAGAAAGATAAAACAATATGAGATTGAAGAATAAAGGGCTACGATTAAATACGCTAGGTGCGGTCATCCTTATGGTTATTTGCCAGGGGTGCGGTGTGTATTCTTTCACAGGTGCTTCTATTGCGCCGGACGTTAAAACGATCTCCATTCAAAACTTCTATAATGACTCTGGCGGCGGTCCCCCAAGCTTAAGTCAAAATTTTACGGAGGAACTAAAAGATTATTACCAACAAAATACAAACCTCCAGTTGGTTGATGATGAGGGAGACCTACAATTGGAAGGCAGTATCGTAACCTATAATACCAGCCCGGTGGCACCCGTTGCCTCAAGTTCCGATAATGTTCCTGATGAACCAGGCGCCACGCGACTTACCATTTATGTAAAAGTGAATTACGTAAATAATAAAAATGAAAAAGAAAGCTTTTCACGCACCTTCCAGTTTTATGACGATTTTGATTCGCAAACTTCTACACTCACGGCAGAAGAAGACAGATTGATTGAAACAATTTTTGAGCGAATTATTTATGATATATTCAATGCAACTGTAGCAAATTGGTAATAAATACTATAATTTAAGCGAACAGAAAAAATCGGAGGGTGAAAAAACAAGCATTCATTGACTATCTTACACAATACCAATCCATTTCGGATGGAGCCCTGGAGGAATTAAAGGCACTATCCGTACTTTATCCTTATGCACAAAGCGTACTCACCCTCATGGCAAAATCGGCCCATGAAGCAGGCAATACTGACGCGCTTAAATTTCTTCACCAGGCCTCTATTCATACCTCGGAGCGAAGTCGTTTAAAAGAAATTATCAGTCAAAAAGCTCCTGAAGGTACCCAGGGGCGAGTTGTTGAATCGCATAATTATACTGTCGAAAACGAGCCTTTACCGGGTGCTATTTTGCCAGCGGCAGAGGAAGAGGTAACTCATGTTGACCAGGCTTCGACCGTAGTTTCTGACGCGCCTGCCGCACATGTCGATGAATCTACCCATGAAAAAGAAAATTCCCTGTATGCAGATCTTGAGCATAACATGAAGATTTACAAACAACAACGGGAAAGTCTTGATCGTGATGAAAAATCGCCTGCAGTGCAAGATGAGAGGACCTCTGAAGGTGAAGGAAATTCAGTAGAGCAGAAAGAGGTAAAAAGTTTGTCTCCTGCTGATGCTGAATTCATGGCAGATTATCTTGAAAACTTAAAAAAGAACAAAAAGAAAATTCTTATAGAGGATGAAAAACAAAAAG
>LXQK01000176.1:0-5084 GCA_001683905.1 Marivirga sp. ANT-B6 | reverse complement strand
CTGCAAAAACTGCGAGCTGGTCAGGAAGATATCCCTGAAGAACGTGAGGATCTCTCTATTCCAAAATTAAGAATCGGTGAGGACCTGGTCTCAGAAAACCTCGCCTTAATTTTAAAGAAACAAGGTAAAAAAGAAAAGGCGATCGATATTTATAAAAAATTAATTTGGCAATATCCAGAAAAAAAGGCGTACTTTGCAGACCGAATTGAAGAATTAAAAAACACGTAGTATGTTCATTACCGTAATATCCTTAATCGTTATTGTATCTGTATTGCTGGTACTGGTTGTATTGGCACAAAATTCTAAAGGTGGTGGCTTATCAAGTCAATTTGGCGGTGCTTCAGCAAGCCAGATGATGGGGGTTAAAAAAACCGGTGACCTTTTAGAAAAAGTTACCTGGGGATTGGCCATTGCGCTATTGGCATTGAGCTTATCTACTAATCTTCTGATTGATAATAATGCTACCGCCGGCCCTTCGAGCCCCAACGTGGAAAGAGCCAGACAAAGAACTATACTGCCAGAATTTACCCAGCCTACTGAAGAAACTACACCTACGCCAGCACCCATTACTACCGACACAAGCGGTAACAGCCTGGAGTTGCCTGAGTAGAATTAAGAATTATACAGCGTAAGGAAAGGGTTTGATGCTAACATCAGACCCTTTTTTTATGCTCTTCCCTGTAGCCGAGCCTTTATGCGGCATGGGCAGAAATGTATTTTACCAAAATCCTCTTGGCGATTGGCAACAAAGTATGCTGAAATGGTATTGGTATTTTTGCAATGATGACATAGGTTGCCGGGTTTGGGAGTTCTTTGTAACGCTTTACCAAATCAAGTTTTAAATGTTCCAGCGTGCGGCCGATACTTTTTTTCTCTTTTTCGATAAATTCGGTATTTACCGCCCGGTACGTCTCATTGGCATTTTCAAATATGGTGAGATGATATCTGAAAATATCAAGCTCGTGTGAGTGATCCTGGTTTATGAGCATGTAACCTTCTACAGCATAAAGCGGGGATATGCCAATGGGTTGTATTTCCACATTCTTTTCAAGGTATTCGTATCTTTCGGCGCCCTGTTCCAATACATTTTTCAACCGGGGGATCGAGAAAGAAAGTATATCTTCAATCTCCTTCATGAGGTTATCGTCCTCAACGATTTTCTTATAGGATATTTGCAATTTCTCAAAATCCGCTTTGGTTATAACTTGCGGAAAATGATCGTAAATCAGTTTCTTATGCTCCCGAATTGAAACCAGATTTTGATAATGAAATACAAGATCTGATAGAAAGGGATACAAGCGTTGGGCGTCGAAATTAGATTTCACACTCTTCAGGTAAGCTAATAAGATGTATTTTTTGTATTCAAAATCAATTAATCCTTCCGTCAACCAGTTTTTATTAAGTATATCCATTGTTACAAAAGTTACTTGATGAAATTACAATATTCTAAATTTAATTGAAGTAGGCAATAATGGCAGGCTCATTTATCTATAAAACTTACAAAATCGGAAATACCTGCAAATTTGTCGGGAACTGTAGCAAATTAGCTGCCAATCGAAGGTTGGCATAGGTTGTGATACTAGCGTAATTATTATACAACAGTAAATTTAAACCTAATAAATTAATAAAATTATGTCAAAAGTAAATATCAAGCCTCTTGCAGACAGGGTACTCGTTCAGCCCGCAGCTGCTGAAGAAAAAACAGCATCTGGTATCATTATACCAGATACAGCAAAAGAGAAGCCTCAGAAAGGCGAGGTAATTGCCATTGGTACTGGTAAGAAAGATGAGCCACTTACTGTAAAAGTAGGCGATCATATTTTGTATGGAAAATACGCAGGAACGGAAATTACTGTCGACGGTAAAGAATATCTGATCATGCGAGAGTCGGACATTTTCGCAGTGGTTTAATTTATTATCCTTTAAATTTTATAAATAACTTAATTTTAAAAAAAATGGCTAAAGAAATATATTTTGATACATCAGCAAGAGACAAACTGAAAAGAGGCGTTGACAAACTTGCTGACGCAGTTAAAGTGACATTAGGTCCTAAAGGTAGAAATGTTATTATCGACAAGAAATTTGGTGCCCCTAGTGTGACCAAAGACGGGGTATCAGTAGCAAAAGAAATTGAATTAAAAGACCCAATCGAGAATATGGGAGCGCAGCTTGTAAAAGAAGTTGCTTCTAAAACTGCTGATGATGCTGGTGACGGTACGACTACAGCAACTGTTCTTACCCAATCTATATTTGCCCACGGTATAAAGAACGTAGCGGCTGGTGCAAACCCAATGGACCTCAAAAGAGGAATCGACAAAGCAGTAGCTGCAGTAGTTGCTGACTTAAAGAAACAATCTAAAACCATCAGCAGCTCTAATGAGATTGCTCAGGTTGCCACTATCTCAGCCAACAACGACAAGGAAATCGGTAAAATGATCGCTAATGCCATGGATAAAGTTGGCAAGGACGGCGTAATTACTGTTGAAGAAGCTAAAGGTACTGAAACTGAGGTAAAAACAGTGGAAGGTATGCAATTCGACAGAGGTTATTTATCTCCTTACTTTGTGACCAATACTGAGAAAATGGAAGCAGAATTGGAGAATCCTTACATATTGATATATGATAAGAAAATCTCTGCCATGAAGGAATTACTTCCTATTTTGGAAGCAGCCGTTCAGACTGGCAAACCTTTGGTAATCATTTCTGAGGATGTAGACGGAGAAGCGCTTGCTACTTTGGTTGTCAACAAGATCAGAGGTGCTTTAAAAATTGCTGCTGTCAAAGCCCCAGGCTTTGGCGATAGAAGAAAGGCAATGCTTGAAGATATTGCTGTATTAACAGGTGGTACTGTTATTTCTGAAGAAAGAGGTTACAAGTTAGAAAACGCTACTTTAGAATATTTGGGTACTGCTGAGAAAATCAATATCGACAAGGACAATACCACTATCGTAAACGGTGCTGGTAATAAGGCAGATATTGAGGCAAGAATCAACCAGATCAAATCTCAGGTTGAGAACACAACCTCTGATTATGATAAAGAGAAACTTCAGGAAAGACTTGCCAAATTATCTGGCGGTGTAGCTATCCTTTATATCGGTGCTGCCACTGAAGTTGAAATGAAAGAAAAGAAAGATAGAGTTGATGATGCTTTACACGCAACCCGCGCTGCTGTGCAGGAAGGTGTTGTTGCCGGTGGTGGTGTTGCTTTCATCAGAGCTATCAAATCTTTAGAAAACCTGGAGACTGAAAACGAAGATCAGTTAACTGGTGTTAATATCATCAGACTTGCATTGGAAAGTCCACTACGAACAATCGTAGAAAACTCTGGTGGTGAGGGTTCTGTTATTGTACAGCGAGTTAAAGAAGGTAAAGATGACTATGGTTATAATGCGCGTGAGGATAAGTTTGAAAACTTATTTGCGGCTGGGGTTATTGACCCTACTAAAGTAACCAGACTTGCACTTGAAAATGCATCTTCAATTGCCGCTTTGTTATTGACAACAGAGTGTGTTATTGCTGATGAGCCAGAGTCTGACAAAGGTGGCTCCATGCCTCCAATGGGTGGCGGCGGCATGGGTGGAATGATGTAATCATCTTCCATCCCTTAAAATTTAAAGAGGCTTCCAAATGGAAGCCTCTTTTTTTTGATCAATTAGTATTGGTCGTGATGTTTTAATCGGTCTACGAAGCGGATTTACGCTTGATATGTTCTTTGGACCCAGCTTTAACTCCGGCAAAGTAAAAGTTGATGAAGGAAACGGAGATATAGACATCAACTCAGGGATCGATGGGTTTGGCCTTCGTGGCGGAATATTAATTGGATTTGGATTTTAAAAAATTAAGGCGCAAAAAGAACCTATTCGATCCAATAGGTTCTTTGTGCCCTGATTATAGTGAGAAAACGATTAATGTACGCCATGCATCCATCGCTTAATTAATGGGGAAATAAGCAGTGCGAACAAAGCAGTAACGATGCTGATAACACCAATCTGCGTATAAACAGTCGCATAGGTAAATAATTCCTGAATGGCAGGTATAGCATTCGCGACAGATTCTCTGGACATACCGGTGACAGCATTCACAATACCTTCCATAAAAATTTCACCATCCCCGTCCCCTCCTGTTGTTAGTTTGGCGACGATACCAGCCAGGTGATGGCCAAAGGCTGCAGAAAGAAACCATACGCCCATCATAAAGCCCGCAATTTCTTTGGTAGACAACTCAGTGAGTTTAGATAGTCCTACAGGAGACAAAAACAGCTCACCTGTACTGATAAACAGATAACCCACAACTAAGAATACGAAAGGTACCTGCCCCGCCTCATTCATATACTGTGCCCCAAAAGCAAAAACAAAAAATGCAATCCCTAGCTGTGCAAGTCCTAACGCATATTTAATCGGCGTATAGGGGTTTTTGCCGATTTTAGCGAGGTATGTCCATAAAACAGAAAATATAACGGCAAATAAGATGATAAAAAACGGATTAATTGAATTGGTTTGTGCGGCGTTCATACCCAATCCCAGATCCACGTTGGTGCTGGCAAAAATGGTAAGAGAACTCCCTCCCTGCTCAAAAAAGGCCCAGAAGATGGTCATAAAAAATGTAAGCACTAATGCCGCAATCAACCTTTCACGAACCAATTTACTCCCCTTTATCATGGTTCTTCCCAAAAGGATTGCAATAGGAATTAAGGCTATATATAAGATATCGCCCACAAAGGAATTATTATATAATAAAAAGGCAAACACAGGAACTACCAGAAAAGAAAGTACATTTACGATCACTCTGCTTTGCGTTGTAGAACCTACCGGTGGCAAACCTTCCTGGGCAAATATATTGGACTTGATACCACTCCAAAAGACAAGTAATCCGACAACCATACCTACGCCGGCTGCACCAAATCCATAATGCCAACCATATTCTACAGCCAGCCAGCCGCATATCAGCGGTGCAATCCAGGCACCAACATTAATGCCCATGTAAAAGATGTTGAAACCTGCATCTCTTCGTGGGTCGTTCTCTCCATACAAGGTTCCTACAAATGTGGAAATATTAGGTTTGAAAAATCCATTACCTACTACAAA
>LXQK01000175.1 GCA_001683905.1 Marivirga sp. ANT-B6 | reverse complement strand
GCGAGCAATCGTTGATGCCATACTCACCTTCCAGCTTCACGCACACAGGAAATACCCTGCGTTGGTCACGCACAATGGCTTCCACCATCTGCGCTGCAGCAGAACCCGGTGCATACCAGGCAGAGGTTCCCATCAGTTTTACCAACTCACCGCCGCCCGATTTAGTACGTTCTATAATCGCATCCAATTTATCCTTGGCTATCAATTCCGTTACAGGTATACCAGCGACTGTAGTGTAGCGCGGCAGCGGCACCATCGTGTCGCCATGGCCACCCATCAGCACAGCCTGAATATCCTTTGGCGAAACATTGAGCGCCTCAGCTAAAAAAGCCCGGTAGCGGGCTGTATCCAATATACCAGCCATGCCCATCACCCTGGTGCGCGGCAATTGTGACGTGATATGCGCCTGGTAAGTCATTACATCCAAAGGATTGGAAACAATAATGATAATGGCATCCGGCGAATGTTTAACCACACTTTCAGTAACTGATTTCACAATGCCCGCATTGGTTTCAATCAAGTCATCGCGAGTCATCCCTGGCTTCCGCGGCAACCCTGAGGTGATCACCACCACATCAGATCCTGCTGTTCTTGCATAATCGTTCGTTACACCAACGGTACGCGTATCGTATAAGTTAATGGGCGCCTTCTGCCATATGTCAAGGGCCTTACCCTCGGCAAACCCTTCCTTGATATCTACCAGTACCACCTCATTTGCAATTTCACGGTACGCCAAAACATCAGCACAAGTGGCACCTACGTTCCCTGCTCCTACTACGGTTACTTTCATCTGTATAGCTTGTTTAAAAAGTGTTTAGTTAAAATATTCAGGTGCTAAATTACTTAATAAATATGGAAGAATAAAAGAATAAACCCCATTTCCCAACATGGAAAAACATTCATCAATTGTTGGGCGTCCGGGCGTGCTCTTCGCTACAAAGCCGGGCCCCGCACAACCCCACCCCTACCGGGTTTTCCACTACGATCACTGACGCAAAGGCAGACGAACAGCAAGCCAATGCCAGTACATATTTGTCAGGGAGCGGTGTTTAGATAGATCGATCTTAACACTAAAAGCAGGCTTTAAATATTTGCAGCTCCGATTCCGGAACTTAACTTCAAAACCTTTCCGTACCACCATCAGTTATTTAGCAGTATTATATTGATGTTGCGCATGTGTGATCATGAAGTTGAGCGGAGATTATGCGGCATTAATATTTTTAGACCTAAGATTTAATTTTCCGCTTCAGCACTAAAGAGGTTTTTGTCGCAGACCCCAGGGGGGTCAAATGTTTTTAGCCCCGGGTAGCAACCCGGGGTCTAAGGGGTCTAATAAAACAAAGGTCTTATTTTTGGCGATTTTTTTGCCTTTAAAGCAAAAAAAGTGACAAAACAACATCTGCGAAATTATTGTCTCATAAGTATTTCACTCCCCGAACTTCAAAGAAATACCTGCCCGATACGCCGCATGCAGGAATTACCTGCTCCGGCGGCTGGTTTTACTGGCGTAGGGTACGAGGTACTGGTCATAAACCTAACTAAAAATTTCAAAATGAAAGATACAGAGAAGAAATACAATACATTAACAAAGGACGAAGAGCGCGTAATTGTGCATAAAGGCACGGAATATCCTAATACAGGGAAGTATAACAGCCATAAAGCTACGGGAACTTACCTTTGCAAAAGGTGCGATGCCCCCCTTTACAATTCCCAGGACAAATTTGAGTCGCATTGTGGCTGGCCAAGTTTCGATGATGAGATTCCCGGCGCTGTGGAAAGGGTGCCCGACGCCGATGGGCGACGGATAGAGATCGTATGTGCCAATTGCAAAGGCCATTTAGGCCATGTTTTTGAAGGAGAATACCTTACCAGCAAAAATACCAGGCACTGTGTAAACTCCGTATCCCTCCAGTTTGTACCGGGAGAATAAAGCGTATTATAAATTGATCGATGCAGCCTGCCCATAAAGCAGGCTGTATTCATCCATAATCAATAGATAAACTCATAGGCGCTCTTATAGGCGTCTATTTGGTTTACATAATCCAAAAATTTGCTGTAGAAAGGGTGATTACCCAAAGTAGCGCTGTCTCCTACCATCACCAGTTTTTTTCTGGCGCGTGTCATAGCTACATTCATGCGGCGGGTATCAGCGAGGAAACCAATTTCCATCCGTTCATTAGAGCGAACCATACTGATGTAAATCATGTCCCGCTCCTGCCCCTGAAAAGCATCGATCGTATTGATGGTGATGAGGACACTGAGGTTCTTTAAAAACTCATTTTCTGCTGCCAGCTCAATCAGGTATTTCACCTGCTCCCGGTAAGGCGATATGACCCCGACAGTAATATGTTCCTCCCGCATCCTTTCCTCTCCCAAGGCTTTGATTTGTTCTTCCAGCATCTTCAGGAGTAAAACTGCTTCTTCTTTATTGCTGATGCTCCGCGACTCACTGTCGAGCTGCTCGGCGTACCCACAGCCGGAGGTATCTATAAATAAAAATGGTGCATCGCCAGGTTGTAAGACATGTTGCCGTACCCCTTCGGCAGCTTCCAGATTGCCTTCGTAAAAGTGATTAGCAGAAAACTGCATTATTTTTTCGTGCATGCGGTATTGTGTGCGCAGCATGACAGCTACCTGATTTCGGGCTATGCATTTTTCAAATAGCGTCTGGCTCAGCCCTGCACGCGCCGCCTCCAGCGACTTAATTGTTGGAGGAAGCTGACAATGGTCGCCTGCAAAGACAACACGCTCAGCTTTTAAAATAGGTATCCAGCAGGCAGGCTCCAGCGCCTGGGCCGCCTCATCGATAAAAACCGTTTTATATCGCTTGCCCTTCAGCATATGGGTTGCTGAGCCAACCAAGGTAGCGGCTACCACGTCGCTTTTCTCGAGGATGTCAGCGATGATATAATGCTCCAAATTATCGGCTTCATCGCGCAGACTCCGTGCTTCCGATAGCAGCAACTTCCGCTGCTCTCGCTCGGCATAGCCGAAGTTGCGCTTGTATTTAAAGCCCATGGAGCGAAATTCTTCTGCCCGTTTTTTTACAGCGCGCAGATCTTTATAGCTGGCATGGTTGGCGATTTGCGCATCCAAGGTCATATTCAATATGTTTTCTGTGATACGCGCAGGATGCCCCAGGCGTACTACCTTCAGGCCCTGAAGCGTAAGCTTCTCCGCCAGGAGGTCTACGGCGGCATTACTGGGCGCACATACGAGCACCTGCTTCTCTGTCTGTACTACCTGCCCTATCGCTGCCACCAGCGTCGTCGTCTTTCCCGTACCAGGAGGTCCGTGGATAATAGCGACATCTTCTGCAGCAACTACCTGTAGCAAGGCTTCGTGCTGACTGGCATTAAGGTTTTCATTTACAATGGGTGGTATTTCCCTAAAAGAAGCCGCCTTTTTACCCAGAAGTATTTGTATGAGTTGCTCGATACGGCCACCATCGGCATCTATTACCTTTCTCATAGCAACCTCCATCTCCTTGTAGCTGGCCTCGTCAAAAAGCAGGTCTATCCCCAACTTCCCGTCGCGGGTCCAATCCGGCAAATCATCGGCGTTTAATGTTACAGCCATAGTATGCCCCTTCACATAATTGACAACACCAGAAACAGCTTCGCCGTCATAGGCATTAGAAAAAAGGCGAATGACTTTACCAGACTGAAATACATGCGACTCCTGAAAGTCATTGGTTTTTTCAATTTCAACGATGAGCATCTCCCCACGGCCGAGGTAGTTTTTCCTGATCACAATCGGATACCAGCACACGCCTCGCTTCTTTTTCTCAGCCACGGAAGTGCCCAACATCTTTTGCCTGTACTGCTCATAATCTTCCTGTTTCTCCTGCCTAAGCAGTGCCAACACCTTCCTTAACTCTTCTTTTGCTGTCATGGGAAAATAAAAAACCCATCCGTAATGATGGGTTTGCAATTTACATAATTATTAAAAGATTAAAACCTTAGCATAGCCTCATAATAAGAATTGCTGCACTTTAGTTTTGATCAACTCCTTTTCTGCAATGGTCGTATTCAAACTATATTTACTGCTGATGAGTTCAAATATTACCGTTTCGCGATACCCTAGCTTAGTGGCCAGGCGGAAGCAAAAATTCATTTCAGCAGGAAACAACTTGTCATCAACCTTCATCAAAAGCACGATATTATATAGGTATTCGAATTTGCGCTGATTGGATAGTTCTCCGGGATTGATTCTACCTTCTGGTTCATCAAGTAGTTTTTTTATTTCCTCCTGCGGAATACCATTGCTTTTGGCAATATGATAAATCATATCCAACTCAACATCAGAGACATTACCGTCTGACTGTGCCAGCTGGATCATTATTCGTAGTAAAGGTGTATGCATAGCGATTGTGTCTATCTTTCAGCAAATTGTAAAAATTTTTTAGAAAAGAAAATAGGCAACATTGATTCGTGCCAATTATCATGCTACTAAATAAAACACTACCTTACAGATGCATTGATCAGGCAGCTTTTCAACAAAACGGCAAATCCATTAGGTTATATATGAATTTTTTAGCCCATTTATACCTTTCCGGAGACTCCGAGCAGCTTATGGTCGGTAATTTTATGGGCGATTTTGTGAAGGGGAAAAGGATGCATGATTACAGCCCAGAAATTACCAGGGGAATTTTCCTACACCGGGAAATAGACTTTTTTACCGATAATCACCCCATCGTAGCCTTGAGTAAACAGCGCCTTTACGCTACGTTTCATCATTATGCCGGTGTGCTCGTAGATATGTTCTACGATCATATGCTGGCAAAAAACTGGGAACGGTTCTCTACCACTACCTTAGAAGCTTTTGCCAAAAGGAGCTATGCAGTACTTGACCGGCATAAAGCACTTCTGCCGGAAAAAGCCAGGTTTATGCTGCCTTATATGAAAAGAGATAACTGGCTGCTGAACTACCGCGAACCTGATGGAATTGCTCGCGCCCTTCAGGGAATGGAGAGAAGAACTAAATTTGAATCAAAACTTGGAATTGGCATCCACGCCTTACAGACCGACTACGCCTCTTTTGAAAAGGAATTTCTGCTGTTTTTTCCGGCGTTAATTCAGCATGTTCAGCAGTTGAAATAAAAGCTGTAAGCGCAGATCACCAGTAGGGGTTGGCTGGATAAAAGCGCTGAGGCCCTACCGGCATACCAAAATTGCCCATCCGGTTGCCTTCAGAATACCTAACACCTGCCCCAATAGAAAAATGATCAGTGATCTTATAGTCAATATTCATCTGGAAGCTCTTGAAATTATTATTCAGCCCCATAGGACTAAATTGATTAGCCTCAGGCATTGTATACTGCATAAGTCCCGATAGTACCACTTTCTCATTCAAATGATAATAGCCACCACCGGAAATTGTATAGGCATTCTGGAAGTTAAAAGGAGTCATGATCCTGTCTGCAGTAGCCATGGGTGTGTTAAAATTATAACGCTCATAGCCAAACCCAAAGATAAGCCCTGCCCTGGGAGATAAAGCGTATGATGCTGTTCCGCCAAGATAGGAGGAAAAGAAGCTATGCCTCTGATTGGTATAATTTCTAAATGTTCCCACACTCATACCAGTATGTACACTGAAATTCCATGGGCTTCTGGCCATTTTCACCTCAGAACTATCCCTGGCATACTGTGCATGGGCTACATCAACAACCATCAAACAAAACAACAATAGCGGAAGCATGACTAGTTTTATCATATCAAATCGGTCACTTAAAGTAACATGAACAAAAAACCTTAACCAATGTCTGATGACATATAATAATCGGAAATGTGCAGTTTCTTGATCAAAGATTACATCCCAGGTAAAGAAAACATATAAATTTAACAAAAATCGATCATATAACTGCCAAACCAGTATATTATTTTACTTCAATTTTTGCTTCATCGGATGATTTGCCAACGGTCATTTTTACTTTATACGTTCCTTTGCCGACATAAGTTGAATCGGCTGATTTATCGCCTTTTTTCTTAGGCCGTGTTTGTTGCTTCAGATCCCACGAAAGCGTCTGAAAGCCCTTTTCTCCGGAAGCCTGGATAGATTGTAAAACGTTCCCCTTTTCATCCAGTATATCCGCCTTGATTTGATCGACACGCTTGGGCAGATAATACATAATCTTTACCGATGGTGTATAGGGTTTCATCCATGGATAGGTTTGCGTTCCCCAACTGGTGGAATGGCTCATCGGCTCCGGATCATACACCAGTATATTTTTCGAGTCGCCGGCCTTTATAGCCTGCATAGGTTTCACATCAAGAATGTACATACTCCGCCCATGCGTAGCGATTACCAGCTCGTTTTCTCTTGGATGTACAATCATATCATAAGATGAAACGTTTGGCACTGCATTCACAAAGTCCCAAATCTGGCCACCGTCCAGGCTGATATAGGTCCCGTGATCTGTCCCGGCATATAGCAGCAGCGGATTTACCGGATCCTGAACGATTACGTTTACGGCTTCATCAGGCAAGTTCCCTTTAAGCGAGGTCCACGTTTTACCATAGTCTATGCTTTTATACATATAGGTGGTAAAGTCATCAAAGCGATAGCCCGTCAGTGAGGCAAACACCGTGGCTTTATCATGTGGTGAGGGAAAAACTGAACTCACCCAAAGGTCTTGAGGAAGAGAGGCAGAAATTAATTCCCAGGTGGCGCCCCCGTTTTTTGTGACATGCAATTTACCGTCGTCGGAACCTGCATAGATAAGGCCGAATTGTAGAGGGGATTCTGCAAGGCTCGCAATGGTAGAATAAGGCACATCGCCTTGTGGAAGATTGCGTGTAAGGTCTTCGCTAATAGCTTCCCATGAGTCTCCCCTGTCCAGCGACCGAAATACCTTTTGAGCACCTATGTAGAGAATGTCCGCATTGTGTTTGCTGATCAACAACGGCGTTCGCCAGTTGAAGCGTAAAGCATCATCTCCAATATCCTGCTTTGGCGTGATATACTTGTTCTTATCGGCTTTCCTATCGATGCGATAGTAATTGCCAAACTGATATCCCGTATAAACGATACTGCTATTTCTGGGATCAGGCGCCACGAACATGCCGTCGCCGCCCATGATATTCTCCCAGTCTTCACGCAT
>LXQK01000174.1 GCA_001683905.1 Marivirga sp. ANT-B6 | reverse complement strand
TTATTCTATAATGATTCAAAATAATATTGACGCGTAGACTATCTCAAATTATTGCGGATATGTAAACAAAAAACCCAGGCATAAATTGCCGGGGTTTCTTTATCTAATTTTGAACAATTATTCTAACTTTGGATCTTCTTGATGTTTTCTTTGGCCAGTTCAAACTCGGGGGCAAGTTTAAGTGCATTTTCAAAATGGACTTTAGCCTCCTTTTTATTGCCCTTTTCAAGCTCTATAAGTCCGCGAAGGTTATGAACCGACGCTTTAATAGGAACCTCCTGTTGCGTTTTAGCGGCTGTGTTATAAATAATTTTCATATCATCTTTTACCTGGGCCTTCAAGAGAATATCGGCAGAGGTAGCAGACTCGTTAAATCTTTTCATATCATATTGCAAATAGGCAATTTTATATAAGGTGGTGACATCATTATTCTTAAGGTATAATGTCTCATACTTTTCAAGGGCCCTCTCATTGATTCCAAGTCGCTCAAAAGAAATAGCAGACATTTCGATGGCAGCGAGATGATTCGGATTTCTTGCCAAAATATCGTTTGATACTAGTATGACTGATGCAAACCTTTGTGCATCGTAGTACATATAAGCAAGTGAGTCTAATAGGGACGCATCTTGGGGGTCAAGCGTAACAAGTTTAAATAGCGCATCTTTAGCAACATTTACATCATTGTATCGCATAGCAGTATTGTACACTTGCTGCTGTAATTTATAGGCCTCTGATTGCTTAATGTTTCCCTGTGAAAATCCCATCGTAACGAGCATACTGAGAACGACACCTAAAAAAACCTTTTTAATCATAATGTTTGTTTTTAATAATGTTAATTCGAAACGACAAATATAGATAAATAACTGAATAGTTTCGGCGTTAGCTTTGTGGTTTTAAACCTCTTTCGGCACCAATTTGTATAAGGAACGCAAAAGCTTCAGGATACGTATTTTTTATTTTTCCTTCCAACACTGCTTCCTTTAAGGCCTCTTTTAGCTCTCCCACTTTCTTTGACGGCCGGATCTCAAAAATTTTCATGATATCTTCGCCACTGATGGCCGGCTGAAAATTTCTCAGTTTGTCCTTTTCTTCTACCTCGATCATCTTTTCCTCGACACGAGAAAAGTTTTGAAGGTATTTTTTCACCTTACTATCATTTTTTGAGGTAATATCCGCCCGGCACAATTTCATCAGGTCATCGATATCATCGCCAGCTTCAAACAGTACCCGTCGCAGCGCAGAATCGGTGATATCTTCTTTGGCCAATGCAATAGGTCGCAAATGAAGTTTCACGAGCTTCTGCACATATTTCATTTTCTCATTTAAAGGCAGTTTTAGTCGTCGGAATATTTGAGGAACCATCCTTGCTCCTTTGTCCTCGTGGCCATGAAAAGTCCAGCCAACTTTGTCATCAAATCGCTTGGTCGGTGGTTTTGCAATATCGTGCAGGATAGCGGCCCACCGGAGCCAGAGGTCAGAAGACACCGCGGCAACGTTGTCTAAAACCTGTAGTGTATGGTAGAAATTATCCTTGTGCGCACGTCCCCTTATCGTTTCTACACCTTGAAGAGCC
Organism: Marivirga sp. ANT-B6; assembly: GCA_001683905.1. Classification (GTDB taxonomy): domain Bacteria; phylum Bacteroidota; class Bacteroidia; order Cytophagales; family Cyclobacteriaceae; genus ANT-B6. Next base: position 7,490 of record LXQK01000174.1, on the reverse strand, counting down.
ACCATTTCCGGGAAAAACAGGTGTAGGAGTCCACTGTGAAACAGTAACTTGAACCCATAGGAAGGAGCGGGACTTAGAATAATCTTATTCAATTCGTCAGTAATCCGCTCCATTGAAATAATTTCAAGCCGTTCCTTATTTTTAAGTATGGCATCAAACGTATCAGGATGGATATCAAACTTTAGCTGGGAAGCAAACCTTATGGCCCGGAGCATGCGCAAGGGGTCATCAGAAAAGGGTATATCCGGCTCAAGTGGTGTACGAATAATCTTTTTTCTAATGTCGTCTACCCCACCAAATGGATCGAGTAGCAGCCCGTAGGTTTTCGTATTTAAGGAAATTGCCAGCGCGTTCATGGTAAAGTCGCGGCGCTTCTGGTCATCTTCCAGCGTCCCATTTTCGACAGCAGGGTTCCGGGAGTCCCGCTGATACGATTCTTTCCTTGCGCCGATAAATTCAAGATCGAAGCCATCAAAAACAAGCATGGCTGTTCCAAAATTTTTAAAAACCGTGACTGGAATTTTTGGTCCGGCTTTTTCTGCTACTTTATCGGCCAGGGCGATACCGCTTCCCACGCATACAAAATCCAGGTCTTTGGAGGGTCTGTTTAAAAGCAAGTCTCTGACAAAACCGCCGATGACATAGGTTTCGAGCCCAAGTTCCCGTGCGCTTTCACGCACGATTTCAAAGATTTTGTGCTTTTCTAATGCTGCGCTATAATCCATGCCCACCTGCTAATTTAAAAATTTAAATTCTCCATTCTTCCTGAGCCGCATCGTTTTGGTACCGCGGGGAAAGAAATCTTGAGGATCCAAATTTAGCACATATTCTGTGGGTGGCAAAATCTGGCTAGCCTTACCAACCACAAAGCTATCAATGAAAAAAAGTGCTCTTTTAAAGCGCATGATCAACTGCTGCAAGGGACCGGCTTTAACAAGACATACTTTGATTGTTCCATCTGCAGAAAGCAAAAAAGGTCGCACGTTTTTACCCTGATCAAAAATTACATGGAGAGGTTTTTCAGCAAACTCCAATATGTCCCAGGCTATTTCAGGAATTTCTGCAACATAATTATATAGTTGCGCAATATCTGCTATGAGAATTACCGGTGCATCAGAAAGGCGTATGCCACCCTCCTGCCAGCCAGCAGGAAGCGCGCTTATACCACTATCACCCATCCATCCGCCAGAAGATGAGGCATTCACTCTAATTAACCCTCCGGCCTTTAATACTTGCAATGGTTGTTCCATGAAGTAAAGGTAGGAAAATGGCAGTTAAAATGAATGCGTTTGAAAGCAACGGAGTAGGCTTAATACGGGCGTCATTAAAGTTTGTCTGCCTTTAAAAGGTTGGACAAGGAATAAACTTCTCCCTCCGCTTTGGCTTTTTTGCTTTGTGCATAGCCAATTGGTATATGAGCGATATTTCATGCGCTCCTCCTATATCAGCACCAAGGCTGGATACGGTCATATCATAACTATACCCTACGTCAAATTGATCGAATTTTAGGCCAAACAAAAATGCGACAGCATCCTGGTTGACGCGATCTGAGACATTCTGCTCTATAGGAATGCCACGATACCAGAAACCAATCATCACGGGGTTGTAGGCGAAATGGACACCAAGGTCTAATTGATCGAATTGCCCTTGCTTCTTGTAAATGAATGAAGGAGCTATACTGGAGATATTATTACGCTTTTGAGGGCCTTTGTATAGCGGGATCTTTACTCCGGCATGGATACTCATTTTCATAGGCAATTTATTTTCAGCCTCCAGCAAAGAGTTGTTAGGTTCATTCATATGATACAACGAAAAACCACCCCAAAACTTTTCATTATAAACCAATATGCCCGAGCCAAAATCAAAATAAGTGGTATTCTGGTAGTTATTAATGGACGGATCATTGGTTATGGGCGAATTGCCATCACCAAACTCTAATTGATCTCCTAAAATAATCTTGTTGTAGTCGATATTTCGGACACTATAGCCGAATATAATACCTGGAGATACTACCCAGGAGTCGCCCAGATGGATCTTATATGAATAGAGAAAGCCAATATTTGTTGATCTTAAATCTGCAGAACCTGCTTTATCTGTCGTGGCCAATAGACCAAAACCACTGTTTAGGTTCTTCATATTATAATCAAAGGAGAAAGCATAGGTTGTATAGGACTGTGGTAAGCCTATCCATTGATTTCGGTAGTTCATCACCATTCTATATTCTGGCGTAGTACCCGCAAAACCGGGGTTCAGGTAAAGGGGCAGCGAATAAAATTGTGAAAACTGCGGATCCTGTCCTACAACCTGAAGACTGACAGCCACACAAAAAAAGAGCGGTAAAAGTTTTTTATACATTGATATATAAATTATCAGATCTATTTTATTTTTTCTCCTTTTGCTACCGCAGAAGTGTTACATCGCCGACCCTGGTGGCTTTTTCACCATTCAGGAACTTCATATTTAATTTGTAGACATAGACATCGGCAGAGCAAATCTGCCCTTTAAAATACCCATCCCATCCTATTGATCTGCTATTGGACTCGAATAATAATTCTCCCCATCTATTGTATATAAGCATATTGAACTCAACTACACCTTCCATAATAGGGATGAAGACATCATTGATACCACCACCGCCGACGCCGCCGCCTGATGGTCCATCAGGAGAAGGTGTAAATGCATTGGGGATACGCACATCGGCACCCTCATCTGCTATTACAGCATTTCTCATTCGCAATGTGTCCGTGCAGCCATTGGCATTGATAGCAACCAAGGTTATGTCATATGCCCCTTTGGCGGTATATATATGCGTAGGTTCGTATTCTGTAGAAGTAGTACCGTCACCAAAATCCCAGAAGTAACTCTCCGCTCCTATGCTTTTATTGGCAGTATAGATCGGCTTGTCCGGAAGATATACAATGCCTGGGCGCACTTGGAAGTTAGCCCTTGGACCAGGATAGACTTCAACGATGAAGGGTTTTTGCTCCGTAACTACATTGCCCAGCTCATTACTTGCTGATAGGGTTACTGAGTAAATCCCAGGAGTCGTATAAGTATAGGTTGGATTCTTCTCCCTGGACGTGCCGCCATCTCCAAAGTCCCAATTATAGGTGTCTGCGTCGGTATACTGAGACAAGTCGGTAAAACTAATTGTTAAAGGTCCGCAACCCTGCCCACCACCTGAAAAGTCTACGATAGGATCGATAGGAATGATGATTATCTGTTCGCCAATACTTTGCTGGCAATCGCCACTGATGACGGTTAGTTCAATTTCATAACTTCCATACGTTTCATATGTGTAAGAACCCGGGTCTCTTTCTGTGGAACTGTTGCCATCACCAAAGTTCCATAAGTAAGTAACACCAGGATCGTTATTGGTTGTATTGACAATGTCTACTGTTCTTCCGGGTAGCGTCTGTACCAATGGCGTCACCGTAAAAGACGGATCTAAGGCGCCAAAAACCGTAATTTTTGTAAAGGCTGTATCAGTACATCCACCAGGATTGCTGGCTATATATATAACATCAAATATCTTGGTGCTGAGATCACTATTTTCGAAACTATAGGTGATAGCGGTCCTCACGGTCGATATCAGCACGTAAGGGTCCGACGTCGCCGATTCTTTGAAATACCATCCTCCCGTTGTACCAGTATTGCCACGCGAGTAATTATTAAAATTCACGACAAGCGGCGAACAACCGCTCAATTTATCAGCCTCTATTCTAGCCTCTACCTTTGGGTTAAGCGTGACGACCTGATTCGTAATTTGCTCACAACCTTCCGGCGTAACAGCCCTTAATGAAACGTTAAAGGTTTTGCTTTGGGTAAATGAAGCATTGAAGAAGATATGGTTTACCGTATCCGCCGACGTTTCAGAAAATGTTCCATCACCCCAAAACCAGGTATAAACCGTTCCGGCGAAATTGAAGCCATTCGATAGATTTCTAAAAGAGACTTCATAAGGAAAGCATATTGGCGCACTGATAATTTCAAAATTCGCCTGCACAATGGGATATATGGTAATTAGCTTGGTAGTGTCATGCCTACAGCCATTGATCGATATTACCTCAAGATTTACTTCGTACTCATGGGTAATATTTGAAGGATTATTCAGCGCCAGGTCAAAATTATTGTCTCCGGCAACGGTGAAAGTTCTGGTATCTTCTACTATACCTGTAGTGACGTTGGTGATCGTCCAGTTCCAGGTGGCAATATTGGCCTGCAACGTTGACGCATCGGAAATTCGGATTGGCAGCGGTGAGCAAATCACAAAATCAGAAGCACCAAAATCAGCCTTAACTTGTGGGTGTATAGTAATGGTTTGGGGTGGTGAAAGAAATGTACAACGATCCGGAGCAGGCGCTGTGGCCAGTATTCGCACCTCGTATACTCCGGACGCTTTGAAATTATAAGTAAAATTTCCAGCGATGTCACCTGTCGAAACTGTATCTGTGACAGTTGTTCCACCATTTGTTATCCGTAGGGCAAATGTCGAGCCTGCAGGGAACCCAGGCAATGTGCTATTGGAAAACGCTGCTTCAAATGGCATACATCCGTTATCGGCGCTCACCAATTGTAGTCCCACATCAATAAAAGACTTTTTCGGAATAACGACATTGTAAGTCGTAATAATACTTTGGCAAAATGTAGAGTTAGTTGTCTCTAAGGTCACCACAATGGTTAGATCGGTGGCTGTTGCCTCAGGTCTGGTGAAACTTAAATCAAAATTATCGTCCAGTATCGTATTGTTTAGCGGAGTTTCAGAAAAAGTCCAATTGTAAATCAAGCCTTTTTGCGTTGCGTCGAAGTTGATCTTCACCAGGTCACAATTTTGATCACCAAAAGCAAAAGTAAAGTCAGAAAGCGGCACCGGGTTGACATTGATTCTTTGGATGGCAGGATTTACGCATGAGGTACTGGTAGCCAATACGACCTCCAGAGAAACGGTATATCTCTGCACACTGACTCCATTATTGACGAAAGCATAGTCAAATTCCGGGTCAGTGATTGGTTTCACTTCGGTATACACACTCGTAGGTAACCCTAACCCATCGTTTACTGTCCACCTGTAAAAGTCCAAATCAGGCGTACTTTGGGTTGCCGCATCCACCCTAAATAGGATGTTAATCGTACCACAGTTGAGCTCAAAAGGATCATAATTAGACGTAAAATTGGTTGGCGGCGCCGGAAAGACTTCTATTTCCTGATATGGACTAATTGCTTCACAATTTTGATCACTCACGGTTTTTAATCTGATGTAATACTTTTTATTAGCTGGTTGGTCATTTGTAAAAGGATAGCTGAAAGTGGCTCCGTTGCTTAATACTTCGTAGGTAATATCTTCTATGGAATCTGTCACCAGCCAGAAGTATTGTACCGGACCAGTAATATTGGCTGGTTGATTTCCGAAGCTATTGTTTGTAAAGGTAAATGTACCTGGGCATCCATCTGCGGGAGCGGTAAAGGCCGCAACGGGAGTCGGTAGTATTTCTATAATAATCTCTTTACTATTGGCACTACTACAATCCGTAAAACCTGTTTCCACTTCCAATCTCACAGTATAAGTTCCTGATGCAGGAAATGTGTGGTTTACAATACCACCTGTCGTCGATTCCTGAAAAACACCAGGATTGTTGGTATAGTCAAAATACCACCTCCACCTTTGAATCTTGTCATTGTTAAAGCCACTTAAGGCAGAAAATTCGCGACTAAGATCCTCAAAAGCAACCTGGTTGCCCAGACATAAAGCCTGATTGGCTATCAGTTGAAAATCTGCTTCAGGTCTGGCGTGTACCTCAACCCGCGCGGTATCGGCGCTCCCACAACCCGTTGCCAGATTTCGAATACTATAGATCACTTCATAAGCGCCAAAATCAGAATATGGCACGTTTTGGAATTGGGCGATCCTTTGTCCCAGGCTTGGCCCTACTGTAGAATCATTGGCAGGATTCCGGAGATTTTTAAACCGATAGGTGTAGGCATTATCCGGACTTTCCGGCTCATAAGCTATATCCAAAAACGTCAAAAAGACCGTATCAACAGTAGGATCTTTACAAAAAGCAAATAAATCCTGCCCATTCTCGAAGATCTGCACATCGGCCACTGGAGCACTTACGACTTCTATTGTTTTACCGAATGTACTAAAACAGGTCCCTGCGGTATTACTGCTAGCATCGGTCACCCTTAGTTCTATGTACTTAATACCCGGCGTGTCAAACCTACGGGTAGGGTGCCTACTGGTACTGGTACCCAGGAGAGGAAAAGAGCTATCCGGTCCATTATAAAAGCGCCATTGAAATTGGCTCGTTCCGCCATTTTCAGTTGATAGGTTTCTAAAGTATACATTATCGCCTGGACAAAACTTTTCCTGGACAAGGTTTCTATTGGTATTATTCCTACTTTGGAAGTTAGCTACGGGTTCGTTTACGACAACAATTAACGCATAATCAAACACCGGCGGATTTCCCGGATAAGGATTACACTGGTTCCAGTTGTTTAGCCTGATTTCAAATACCTCTCCTACTGCCGCTGTTGCAGGTACTGCTACATTTAAGCTAATTTCGCCCGAAGCATAAACCGGGGCGGGAAGTGTTACTACCGGTCCGGCAAACGGAAATGGTACTGTAGCACCGCCAACCTGAATACCAGATATCCGTGGACGCGGGTCCACATTGGTACCATAGATCCATTGAATCCATCTGGTTCTGTCATTGATAACATCGTTTTCATCGGGTGGCACACAATTGAAGATACTATTGTCGGTAAATGTCACTGTTGCTGTATTTCCTGCGCAAACCCTGTAAACGTCCGGCGTGATTTGAACTCTTCCACCATTTGAATCATCTCGGTCCCAAACCGTCACGTTCTGTCCCTGCCTGGAACTGAAACAGACAACGCCGTTTACCCGGAGGAATACGGCGGGCTGATAATTACAATTTTGAAGTCCTGGCGGATATGTATGTGATGCAAGCGCAAAATAATTTCCAGACCCCACAGGACTTTCTGTTGCATTTACAACAGTATTCGGCGACCCGTCGTCCCATCGGTATTCCATTTGTACTGTAGCGCCACCAGCATTTACACCATCGTACTCGGCCCGCCAATCGGAAAGTAAAACCGGTGCACACTTACCACTCAGTGCTCCAATCCCATTTCTCGGCACTAAAAAATCGCAGCTTTGTCCAAGCAAGTTTTGTGCAATACCCAGTTGAAAAAAACAGACTATTGCATAAAAAATAATTTTAGGTAACTTGTACATCGATCTTATGTTTTTTCTACTGATCTGGTTGTAATTCAATGCCAGCGTTATCCCAGAACATTGTTAGGTGATATTGCTTTACAATTCTAGGTATTATTCATTTTAGAAAACGATCACTTTCATGGACCTTATTACAGGCTGTAAGGAAATCAACCTTTATTTACTTTTAAAATTTATTGCACTGAATAAGAGCAGATTACACATTTATTGAAAACGAAATAATGCAATTTTT
>LXQK01000173.1:15141-24848 GCA_001683905.1 Marivirga sp. ANT-B6 | reverse complement strand
TACGTGCGGCTAAAGTGCACAGTGCACTTTATTTGCCATGCAACAATACATCAATCCAACAAGTTTTTTATGTTTTTAAAAGAATTTATTGCAACATGTGTATAGATTTCTGTGGTTTTGCTGGAATTATGTCCCAACAATACTTGAATGTGGCGCAAATCTGTTCCCGCTTCAAGCAAATGGGTGGCAAAACTATGCCGGAGCATATGTGGCGTTATCTTTTTCTTTATACCTGCTCTTGTAGCAGCCTTTTCAACTATTTTCTTTATGCTCGTAGAAGAATAGGTTCCGCCATTTGCACCTTCAAATAAATAATTGTCAGGCTTGTGTTTAATATAATATTTGCGCAGATCCTCCAGTACGGAGCTACTTAGTAAGGTATACCGGTCCTTGCCACCTTTTCCATTTTTTATATTGATCAACATTCTTTTACTATCAATATCTGTAATTTTTAGGTTGATGAGTTCATTTCTTCTCAACCCTCCGAAATATAGTATTGAAAGAATACACCTGTGCTTTATATTTTGAGTAGCTGCAATCATGGCTTTTGCGTCTTGTTTACTGATCACTTCAGGCAACCGATCCCTTTTTATAGGGCGCTCTATCGCATAAAACCGGGAGGGCATCTGTAGTACTACCTCGTAATAGAATTTAATGCTATTGATGGCCTGGTTCAGGTATGAATCAGATTTATCTTGCTGCACCAGGTACTGCAGATATTTCCTGATTTCATTTTCGTCCAGTGCTATCAGGTCCATATCTTTATAATGGTTTATAAACTTTTCAAACATTGCAATATAGGTTTTGGCAGTGTTTAAAGAATATTTTCTCAGCTCCAGCTTCTGTAAATATTCTTCCGGACACGCACGATAGCCGGCAAGAAGCTTTCTTTTTCTATAACTGTCTATATCCGGTGGGGCTTCGTTATGCCGAATGGGCTTATTAGGATAAAAATAACTGCAATTTATCCATGCCACCCCTTTAAAAGCGGCAAAAATAGCATCCCGATTGATCTTCGTATTTTTTAGGTAAACCATACCATACTTATCCGACCATTTGGGTCTGGAAAGGCTTTTCACTAAGGCCTGGATAACCTTATCGGGATGAAACTGGAGCCCAATCTGCTTCTCCTCATCAATGAGGAGGTGTTTGAGGGTGATACTTTTGGTGAATTGAGACATATATAACATGAATTTAGAATGTCCGGGGAAAAGAAAGCCTTTTATAAATGTTTATAATCGACTATAAGCATTTATAAAAACGGACTATTTTTAGTAGATTCACTGACAGTCAATGTTGAGCTACTATGGAAATTGAAAAATCCGGTAAAAAAAAATGCCTGCAGTGCGATAAACCCATTGCTGGAAGGCTGGATAAAAAATATTGTGATGACTATTGTCGCAATATGTATAATAACCAGACTAAACGTGCCGATGAAAGACAAATCCAACACGTAAACAGCATCATCAGAAAAAACAGGCGGATTCTGAAAACACTTTGCCCCGTGGGCAAGGCGACCGTGAGAAAAGAAGTGCTTGATGCCATGGGCTATAATTACCGATACTTTTCAGGAGTATACCGATCGCCGGCACCGCGTAGCCTGGCGTATTTCATCTGCTACGACTATGCCTTTAGCCCCATTAAAGAAAAGGGTATCGACAAGGCATTAATCGTACAAAAGCAAGATTACTTTGATAAATATCTCCAGAATCCCTGGCCTGCTCAATGCATCTTAAAGCGTTTTATAAGAAAGCAATTTTGAATCTATAAAAAAAATGCATTGTAATGATCCGAAAGAGTAAAGTAGCCTTTTATAGATCAACTTTATCAAATGATATGATAAAAATGTTTGGGTTACATTCATGATGTCTAAGTTAATTTAGCTTTTGAAAATGCCGGAATTTCTTTTAAAATCGCTCTGCTGCCATCCAATAGCAACAAACTGTTGATATGCCTTCAATGCCTTGCTTTGAAAATTTATATGGCAGGCATTTTTAGTCTAATGCTCCCGCCAAGGCGTTCAACTTAGGCTTTTGTAAATCACATTCTCGAATGTCGATTGTTCTGGCTCACCCTTTATTGGTTCGCTATTTCTCTCTTCTGTCTGTTTTTGTTTTTTATAGCCCCTCAATGCATCTAACTAAGAAATCCGCTATCCACAAACCTTCCCTGCGTTGATCGTCCGTTGCCACTAATAAGGAAGTTTTCCAGTTTAATTAGACCATTCATGACGAAATTAAAGGCACCCATAAAGGCACCCCAATAAAAAAAGCCTCATTTCTGAGGCTTTTATAACATATTTTGAGGTCGAGAGCGGATTCGAACCGCTGTAGGAGGTTTTGCAGACCTCTGCCTAGCCACTCGGCCACTCGACCAAATTTATTTGGTTTGCAAAGGTATTTAAATTTGCTTTTTTCGCAAAAATAATTCCACTTATCACACGATGGAATAAAAATAAAAAGATGCCCAAAGGGCACCTTTTTATTTTTTATAGTTTAATCTTATGCTTCGTCGTCCTCTTCTTCTTCGTCAGCAAGCTTATGCTTCGGCTTCGATGGCTTTTTCTTGGCATTAGACTTCTGATCTTCTTCCATTTGCTCTTTCAAGGCAGATAGTGCTTCAAGGTCACCAAGGGTAGATTTCTCTGCATCTTTGGTTGGCTTGTTTACAACGGCCTGCTTCTTGGCGTCTGGCTTTTTCTTCTGGAATTTAGAAACTTCAGATGGCGCTGGCTCAGTGTGTACATTGGTATGAGAAAGAATGATTTTCTTATCTTCTTTTACAAATTCCTGTACTTTAAACTCAAGCGTCTCACCTACTTCAGCCTGGGTTCCGTCTTCTTTCACCAAATTCTTGGTAGAAGCAAATCCTTCAATGCCGTACGGCAACTCTAAAGTAGCACCTTTGTCATTTTTGCTGATGATAGTACACTTATGCACAGATCCATCGGCAAAAATAGTCTGGAAAGTATCCCAAGGATTTTCTTCCAATTGCTTATGACCAAGGGCAAGTCTTCTGTTCTCTACATCAAGTTCCAGCACCTGTACCTGCAAGGTATCGCCTACCTTTACAAATTCTGATGGATGTTTGATTTTCTTAGTCCAGGAAAGATCAGAAACGTGCACCAACCCGTCTATACCTTCTTCAAGCTCAATAAACAAGCCGAAGTTGGTTAGATTCCTTACAATACCAGAATGCTTGGTGCCAATGGCGTACTTAGTCAATACGTTCTGCTTGTTCCAAGGATCTTCAGTAAGTTGTTTGATACCTAGCGACATTTTACGTTCGTCTCTGTCTAAAGTAAGCACCACAGCTTCCTGTTCGTCACCGATGTTGATGAAGTCCTGAGGATTGCGCAGGTGCTGAGACCATGACATTTCTGATACGTGGATCAGACCTTCGACACCCGGAAGTATTTCAAGGAATGCACCATAGTCAGCTACATTAACAATTTTACCCTTTACTTTAGAGCCAATCTGGATTTCCACAGAAAGAGAATCCCAAGGATGTGGCGTAAGCTGCTTCATACCCAATGAGATACGTTTTTTGTCATCATCGAAGTCTAATACAACTACATTCAATTTCTCATCCAGCTTCAATACTTCTTCCGGATGGTTGATTCTACCCCAAGAGATATCAGTAATGTGAAGTAAACCATCAACGCCACCCAAATCGATGAATACACCGAAGTTAGTCATGTTTTTAATTACACCTTCCAATACCTGGCCTTTCTCAAGGTTATTAAGTATCTCAGCTTTTTGTTTTTCAAGATCTTTTTCAATCAATACCTTATGAGAAACGACAACGTTGTCATTGGTATAGTTGATTTTCACCACTTTGACTTCCATCTTCTTGCCTACAAAAACATCGAAATCACGTATTGGCTTCACGTCTATTTGTGAACCTGGCAAGAATGCTTCAACACCATAGATGTCTACGATCAAACCACCTTTAGTTCGTCGTTTTACCACACCTTCAATGATAGAATCATTGTCGAGGGCACCCTGAATATTCTCCCAGGCTTTTACGATTTTAGCTTTTCTTCTGGAAAGTACTAACTGACCATTTGCATTTTCCTGCTCTTCGATGTATACCTGTACTTCGTCACCTATTTTTAGGTTCGGAAGGTCACGGAATTCCGAAACAGGTACGAGGCCATCTGATTTGAAGCCGATGTTAAGGATAACATCACGTTCGTTGATACCTACTACAGTACCAGATACTACTTCTTTTTCATCAATTTGGGTAAGTGTGTCGCCATATTGCTGCTCCATAGCTTCGCGCTCTGCTTTAGAGTAGCCTTCGCCAAAGCCTTTGGTTTCAACCTTTTCCCAATCAAAATCTGTTTGTGTATTTGCCATAAAAATGCAGCTCTGCAATACATTCAACCTATAGAGCTATCAAGGTTGAAAAGTTTAGTGATCAATAAACCTTTGCCAGGCAAAGGCCATTCATTTTGAATGAGGCGCAAAGATAATAATTTTTATTTTGTTTTATCAATAATATAAAAGATTGTTTGAAGGTCTTAGATCTTTCTATCCGCGGCAGATCCCCTCCTGTACAAGCACAACGTAACGTATGGCGTAGTCGTGTTACTGGGGATCGACGTGATGATTTTGATAGGAATTAAGAAAAAAAGAAACGCTTAGGAGCTTAAAAATGGCTTCCATTCCTCCCTCGTCAGGCCTGAGTAATCGCGTAGAAAAAGGATAAAAGAAGGCTTGTAAGGCTCCCGTGCCAGCGCAAGGCCCGCCTGCTGAGGTGTGTAATTGCCTTTACGGGCATTACAGCGTTTGCAGGCGGTAACAAGGTTTTTCCAGGTAGACTTGCCCTTTTGCGATTTGGGTACGACATGGTCGAGGGTCAGTTCTTTGCCGCTGCCACAGTATTGGCAGCTATGGCCGTCGCGCTTGAAGATATTTTGCCGGGTAAGCACCACACCGCGGTATGGTAAATGAATAAAATTATTAAGCCGCACGACCGACGGCATAGGGTATGTTTTAGAAACCGTACGCAACGAATGGTTCAAACAGGCAGTCAGCAGCTCGGCTTTCTGGAGAAAAACTAAAAGAAAGGCCCTTTCTACAGTGCATACCGTAAACGGGCTATAGTCCTGATTCAATACTAAGACATGTTTCTTCATAAAATTTACAAAATACGCCTGATAGAATGGAAATAATGCGAATAAAGTCTCGATTCCTCAATTAAAATACCAATTTCATCCAGCCAATCTAACCTCACTTTCCCTGAGGCGTGGATGATATAATTATTTTCCATAATAATGCCGACATGAACAATCTTATGGTCAGCATTTTCGAAAAAAGCCAGGTCACCGGGCCTTGAAGCGCCAATGCCAGCGACTTCTTTACCCTGTGTCACCTGCTGTGATGCGTCGCGGAGCAGCTTATAGCCACATATCTTAAAAACCTGCTGCACAAATCCGGAGCAGTCGATGCCAAATGGCGATTTCCCTCCCCATAAATAAGGCGCGTCCAGGTATTTCTTCGCGGTCATCTTCAAATAATCGTAATCCCGCTTTTGAAACAGGGCTTTCGACTCCCCATTAAATGCCAAGCGTTCTTCTAACTGGAAGAGCTCCTGGGTATGGATAGGCAATATGCTGCCCAGCAGGATGGGTATATAGCGCTTATTATAAAGGACTGTCGCCGTTACATCGGTACAAATTTTATACTCCGACAAGTTGATCTGGTCGAAGTGCTCTTCTGTGATTACTTTGTGCTGCTTTCCATTGATCCAACCTATATAACCGTCGAAAAAAATCTTGATCTGCAGCCAATTTTGATCTTCCGAATACTGAATAACGGAATAATGGTCGCCAAAAAGCAGCTGGCTTATCATCTCAGTTTTTTCAGAAGCACTGGCTCTTACCGGTACTATACTTAACCGGCAAATACCAAATTCAGTAAATGTCATAGATCACTTTTCCTCAAAATTGCATCCTGTCTAATTCCCTTTTTACATCTTTTTCCTTGATGTCATCTCGCTTGTCATGTAGTTTCTTACCTTTTGCCAGGGCTATTTCCAGTTTTGCCAGACCTCTTTCATTGATAAATAATCGAATAGGAATAATTGTCAGGCCTTTTTCCTGTTTCCCCATGAGCTTCTTGAGTTCACGCTTATTCATCAACAATTTCCTTTCCCTCGTAAGATCGTGGTTGTAATGGGTACCTTGCGTATAGGGGGAGATATGCATCTGCCGCACCCAAAGTTCTTCATTTACAAATACACAAAAAGCGTCCTGCAAGTTTGCCTTACCCTCCCTGATCGATTTTATCTCAGTTCCAAATAGCATGATCCCCGCGATATGGGTTTCAATGAACTGATATTCAAAGCTCGCCCGTCTGTTTTTTATCTGAATATTATTCGAAAACCTCTCCTTTTCCTTCGCCATATATTATTTTTCCAATATGCTGATCGCTTTACTTCTTCAATTCACAGATACGCTCCACGGAGGCTTATGTTTGCTTTTGCTGCTAAAAGTCTTCAATATAATGCTTTCAGCGTCTTTTTCTTAATTATTTTTTGTCCTGTTTCGCCTTCTGCAACAAGCCGATCTCCCACTTTAGCTAAAATAATACAAATTATTTCATTTTTACGCATTTTCTCAAAAACGGCTTCAATCATCACCTCCTCGCCCAGGCGAGCAGGACTATAGTGCCTCACTTTCAGATAGGTGCCAATCCCTTCTTCATCAGCATCTTTAATATCTAACACAAATAGCCTGGAGGCCCACTCCATATCACGGGCCAGGGCAAAGGTTGCATAAAAAGGATGGACATTTTCGCCATGAAATGTGGCCAGATCCTCTTCGCCCACCACCTTGGGGTATAGTTTACGATCGCCCTTCTTTAATTTCATCGTCAAAAAATATAAATTAAAGTACTAATATACCCTCAAATGGCCATTCTTGGCTTAGGACTAACGCTCAAATCGCTGAAATCATTTGCCAGATATTTATAATGTGCTGCCATGGCTATCATCGCTGCATTGTCCGTGCAATATTCGAAATCAGGGATAAATACGTTCCAATTGTGTTGGCCGGCAGTAACAATTAGTGTTTCCCTTAAACCAGAATTGGCGGATACCCCACCTGCAATTCCAATATTTTTTATCCCGGTTTCGCTGGCTGCCTGCATTAACTTTTTCATCAACATACCAATGATGGTATGTTGTATACTAGCGCATATATCGGCCATATTTCTGGTAATAAATCCCGGATCTTCTTTTTCAGCTTTACGAAGAAAATACATAAAGGCAGTTTTTATGCCGCTGAAAGAAAAGTCTAATCCAGGCATATCCGTTCCAGGGAAGCGGTACGCATTTGCATCGCCCGTTCGGGCGTGCTGGTCTATCTGTGGACCACCCGGATAAGGCAATCCCAATAGCTTTGCGGTTTTATCGAAAGCCTCTCCTGCCGCGTCGTCTTGTGTCCGACCAATCACGTCCATTTCCATAGCGCTTTTCACCAGCACGATTTCGGTATGACCGCCACTAACGGTAAGGCATAAAAAAGGAAATTCCGGACGCGGCTCCTCAATAAAATGGGCTAAAATATGCGCTTGCATATGATTTACCGTTATAAGAGGGATACCTAAACCAATGGCCATTGCCTTGGCAAAGGAAGTTCCAACCAGCAAAGCGCCAAGCAAGCCCGGACCCTGCGTAAATGCTACAGCATTTAATGCGGATTTGTGTATATTTGCACGAATTAATGCCTCCGAAACGATTGGTATTATATTTGACTGATGTGCTCTGGAGGCCAGTTCAGGAACAACACCACCGTAGGCTGTGTGTACAGCCTGAGTAGCTGTTACATTGGAAAGGATGTGACCGTTCCTGATTACCGCAGCTGAAGTATCATCACAGGAAGATTCTATGGCAAGTATAATTGAATCCATTAGACGTTGAGCAAAGAAAAAAATTATACGCAAGTTATCAAAAAAGGTATTATTAAAATAATACTTTGGGCTTTCATTGTTACTATAACCCTATTTGTCACCATTGCTGTATTACTTCAGGTTCCTTCAATACAAACCAGGGCTGTCCAATATCTCAGTAAAGAATTTTCGAAAAAAACCAGCTTCCCTGTTACAATAGGTAGTGTGAACTTGCAATGGTTCGATGTGCTTGTACTTAAAGACGTACAAGTGCTTGATTTAAAAGAAAACCTGATGATTGGGGTGGAAGAGCTGGTTGTAGACTTCCAGTTTTATGCCCTGATTGATAAAGCCAACCCTACCATAGATTTCGTCCGGTTGAATAAAGCACAGGTGAACCTGATTAGAAACACCGATGACGGAGACCTGAATATTAACTTGTTTATTGCAAGGATAAATGCTTTGGTAGCATCCGAGGCCAAAGGGCCACGGAAACGAAGCTTTTTCAGCATCGATGAAATCGTCATCGACGATACCCGCTTTACAATGGACGACCCAGACCAACCACCGATTAGCGAGGGTTTTGACTATCGCCATTTTGCTGTAGATAACATCAATGCGAAGATTTCCGATTTTGGGCTCGTTGCAGATACCATGCAAATGGATGTTCAAACCATCAGTGGCATCAATAAAGTTTATGGTCTGGATATCAAGAATCTGCAGACTTACTTCAGGCTCTCGAAGTCCGCCATGCAGTTTCAAAACCTGGAATTACATATCAACAACAGCATCATCCGGGATTCTCTCGTTCTAAGTTATAACAATATATCCAATCTTAACAACCTCAACGATAGCGTCGGTATTGCTGCCAATTTTAGAAATACAAAGATCGATAACCAGGACTTGGCTATTTTCGCACCCGCCCTGGTAGATTTCAATGAAAAGTATACCCTTAGCGGCGACTTTCGCGGTAAAATCAGCAAATTTACCATGAAAGATCTGCAACTCCAGTTTGGTGACAATAGCAACCTCGAGGGCGAGATAAGCATGGATGGGCTACCTCATTTCAAAGAAAGTTTTATAGAAATTAAATTCGAGAATTCACGACTTGAAACGTCAGATTTAGGGCAATATGTCAATGCAAAGGCTTTTAAAGACATCAGGAAATTTGGAACCGTATCCTTTAACGGAAAATTTATCGGCTTCCCAAGCGATTTTGTTGCCAATGGCCAGTTTCAGACAGGCTTAGGCAGCATTGTGTCGGATATAAATTTAAAAATTGACGAAAAAACTAATCAATCTACTTATATGGGTAATTTAAAGACCACCAATTTCGATATCGGCAAGTTAAGTGGGTGGCCTGACTTACTTCAGAAGGTAAGCATGAACGGAAATATCCGCGGCAAAGGCTTAACGTTCGAAACCGCCGATCTTAATCTGAATGCCCGGATAAGTGAACTTGGAATTAATCAATACATTTATAGCAACATTCAAACCGATGCCCAGCTGAGTAAAGAGTTCTTTGAAGGCACCCTTAGTATCCAGGATCCTAACTTAAAATTAAAGGCTAATGGTTCAATCGATCTCCGCGATAATAAGAATATGATTAAAATGACCGCAGAATTGGATACTGCGTTTCTACAACCACTCAATCTTTCGAGCAAAAATGTTTTTGTCAGCACCCAGGCCGACGTAAACTTACGCGGACTTACCCTGGATGAAATTATAGGTGTAGCAGAGTTTAAAAACAGCTATATCCTATACAATGAAAAGGACTTGTTGATCAACTCTCTTACCCTGATGTCCTTG
>LXQK01000173.1:6387-14914 GCA_001683905.1 Marivirga sp. ANT-B6 | reverse complement strand
AAAGTGTAGCCTCTAAGCGATATAGCCTGGATTTCAATGTGTTATTAAAAGACATCAACCCTTTGCTTAACCTTTTCGTTGACGATATTTACATCGCCAGGCAAACCAATATTGACGGTAGCTTTGTTGGCGGATTAACGTCTATCTTTTCACTCAACACGTCTCCCGATACGTTAATTTATAAAAATAACACTTTCTACGACAATCAGCTTGATATTACCACATCCAAAATCTCGGATGTTACCAATGTATTGGCGTCCGTCTATGTGGCTTCCTCGAGGCAGAAAATCAGCAATCTGGCCGAAACAGAAGATTTCTTTTTTGAAGGAATATGGAATGATGACCACATCGATTTTCAAACCAACGTACAACAATTGAGTGGAGAGAACAGGGCTGAAATTTTTGGTGAACTACAATTTTTAGCTGACCGCACAGAAGTAAAATTTAATGACTCTAAAATTAAGGCCATAGAAAAAAGCTGGGAAATATCAAACGACAATATGGTAATTTTTCAGGACAAGAACATTATTTTCCAAAACCTGAAGGTCTACAATGGTGAGCAAAGCATTGCCTTAAATGGGATGTTGTCTGATAGTATTGGCTCCCCTTTAATCCTGGAAATCAGCAAATTCGATATCGAAAACCTCAATCCATTGTTGGCTAAAGAACTCAGCGGTGAGGTCAATGCCTTTCTGGAGGTGAAAGATTTCTATAATGAAATGGTGCTTGAAGGGATGTTGGATGTAAATGAATTTAAGATCAGTGAATTTTTAGTTGGCGATATCAGAGGTAATACTGCGTGGAATAGTGATTTAAAATTGCTAAATGTAAATGTAGATGTTTATCGCGAGGACAAAAAAACAGTTGAGATTTCGGGAATCTACGATTCTCATCAGGAAGAGGAAAGTCAGCTGAACTTGATAGCTCGCTTTGACCAAACTAACTTAAACATCATTGAGCCGTTCACGACGGATCTTTTTTCCAATCTTGCAGGCAACGCCAGTGGTGAGTTTCAAATATCAGGAACGCCTTCATATCCAATCTTGAAAGGCAACGGCACAATTTCGAATGGCAGGTTTCGGCTCGACTATCTCAATACCACCTATACTTTCAATGGCAATATTGTTTTCGAGGAAAATGAGATTGGTGCGAGGAATATGGTTTTAAGAGATGAAAACCTAAATATTGCCTACCTCAATGGTGGGGTTTTCCATGACGGCTTTAAAGATTTTGTGATCAACCTGAAGGCGGAAATGAACCAATTCAACGTGTTGAACACCAGTGTAAAAGATAACGAGCTCTACTATGGTGTGGCCAATGTGACCGGCGACCTGGAAATATTGGGAGGTATCAGCAACTTAATTTTTACGGCCAATGCAGTCACAAACAAAGGCACGAAGTTATACATTCCTGTAGGTGGCACGGCAGACCTGCAACAGCAGGACTTTATTAACTTTGTTAGCTTTAGAGATTCATTGAGCAATACTGCCCTTGACGAGGAGCTGAAAGGTACCAACTTAACAGGGCTGAAGCTAAATTTCGACCTGGATATTACGCCAGATGCATACTGTGAAATCATTTTTGATATCAAATCCGGCGATATTATTAGGGGGCGTGGCCGTGGAAAAATCAACCTGGAAATAGATACTAAAGGAGATTTCAATATGTTTGGCGACTTCCAAATTCAGGAAGGTGGTTATAATTTCACCCTTTATAATATCATCAACAAGGAATTCAAGATTCAGCCTGGAAGCCATATCAATTGGTTCGGTGACCCTTACCGTGCCATCCTGGACATCAAGGCCACCTACGAACAACTGGCCTCCCTTGCGCCTTTGGTAAGTCCGCCAGACAGTACCAATTCATCCGAGTTGAAACGAAGATATCCTGCCAAAGTAATTCTGGACCTCGAGGGTGACCTGCTTTCACCTGATATTTCCTTTGACATTGCTATAGAAAACTATCCTGAAAATGCAGTGGTAGCCGGTGGATTTACGCTTTTCGACGTCGTGAACCGGTTTATGAATAATATTTCTTTGGATGACAATGAACTTAAAAGGCAGGTATTTAGCCTCATTATATTAAGAAGATTTTCTCCTGAAAATTCCTTTGCCGGCGCAGGCACCATAGGGAATAGTGTGTCCGAACTGCTCAGTAACCAGCTGAGCTATTGGGCATCGCAATTTGATGAAAACCTTGAAATCGATGTGGATTTCAATAGTCTCGATGCCGATGCATTCAACACCTTTCAACTCCGCCTTTCCTATACTTTTCTGGAAGGAAGGCTTCGCGTATCGCGAGACGGTGGATTTACCGATGTAAATAATGAGGCAAGCGTAACCAGTATTGCCGGGGAATGGACGGTGGAATACCTACTTACACCCGACGGTAAATTCCGTGCAAAAATGTACAACAGAAATAACTTCAACGCGATCAACACGAGCTTACAAGGTGCGACTACAACTACGGCCGGATTCAGCATTCTGCACGTAGAAAGTTTCGATAACCTAAAGGAACTCCTTTCGAGAAGCAGGAAAACCAATCTACCTAGCTTACCTGAAGATCTTTTACAACAACCGGTGATTATCAATGAAGATCAGGAAGAAGTAAAACCCGAGGAGGAGCTCAAAGTAGAGCCACAGGTAAAGATAGATTGAACTCGCACACCCATAAAAGCTACTTTCTGGCTGATCTTAAACATTTCTCAATTAGATTTGCTTTTGTTTAATGAAAACAATGAAAAAGTATGACAAAAGTAAAGCAGCAGGTAGCCATTTTTTGGTTTAGAAGGGATCTTAGGCTTGAAGATAATTCCGGATTATTTCATGCTTTGAAAGGCAATTCTGCCGTTCTTCCCATCTTTATATTTGATACTGATATTCTTGATCAGCTCCCAGATCAACAAGATGCGAGGGTTCAATTTATCCACGATCGTTTGAAAAAGATCCATTCCACGCTGCAAAAAATTGGTTCATCGGTTCTGGTAAAGCACGGTAAACCATTAGAGATTTTCCAGCAGCTGCTAGCAGATTACACCATTGAGGCAGTGTTTACCAACAGAGATTATGAACCATACGCTTTGGTCAGGGACAAGGAAATTGAGGAACTATTGGGAAAAAAGGGCATAAAGCTCTTTACTTTCAAAGACCATGTAATCTACGAGAAAAAAGAAATTGTCACGGATGCGGGTGAACCTTATAAGGTCTTTACCCCCTATAAAAATAAGTGGCTGGAAAAATATAAAAAGGCAAAACCCGCTCAGTATGATACCGCAACGTACAAAGAAAATTTTGTAACAGTTGATCCGTTTCCTTTTCCCACGCTGGAAAAAATAGGATTTATCCCCTCGCCTATTGCCATTCCTGCCGATAAGGTTGATGAAGAAATTGTGAAGAAGTATGCCCAGTCGCGAAATTTTCCCGCACAGCAAGGTACCTCGCGGCTGGGCATACACCTGCGCCATGGGAGCCTGAGCATCCGGAAGCTGGCTCATATTGCCAGCCAATTAAATGAAACTTATCTAAGTGAACTGATATGGCGTGATTTCTACGTTATGATATTGGCCAATTTCCCCCATGTGGTGGAGCGCGCCTTTAAGCCGCAATATGAGCGGATACCCTGGAAAAATGATCCTGAGGAGTATAAGGTTTGGTGCCAGGGAAAAACTGGCTACCCTATCGTGGATGCAGGGATGCGCGAGCTCAACCAGACTGGCTTTATGCACAACCGGGTGAGAATGGTGACGGCAAGTTTTCTAACAAAACACTTACTGATCGACTGGCGATGGGGAGAGGCTTATTTTGCTGATAAACTGCTCGACTACGAGCTGGCCTCAAACAACGGTGGCTGGCAATGGGCAGCTGGTACAGGCACCGATGCCCAGCCCTATTTTCGCATCTTTAACCCTACTTCCCAAATGGAAAAGTTTGACAAGGATCTTCGCTATATAAAAAAGTGGATACCCGAATACGGAACATCCAGCTATGCCAAACCCATCGTTGCGCATAAAGAAGCCCGCGAACGTGCTTTGACAACCTTCAAAACAGCGTTGGAAAAAAATTAAAGAAAAAGTCTACTGATTGATACGGGTGGTGCGACCCCCGTAACCAAAAAAAATCGACTTCAAACCAGTTAATATTCCAGTAGATCCTTTAACACTTTGCCTACTTTATCGGCATTGGGAAGCATTTCTATTTCAAGTTTGACATTAAGTGGTATGGCGGGCAGGTCTTTTGCACCCAGGGTCATTACAGGAGCATCGAGGTGCTGGAAGCATTGCTGGGAGATCCTTCCCGCCAATGATTCGGCAAAGGAATTGCTAATAGGTTCTTCTGTCAGGATCAGGGCCTTACCATGTCTTTTTACCGCACCTGTAATAGCTTCCCAGTCCAACGGATTTAGGGTACGGAGATCGAGAACTTCGATCGCGCCGTCCATACTTTTCGCTGCGGCTTTGGCCCAATAAACGCCCATGCCATAGGTGATTACCACAGCTGAAGTCCCTTCGGCGACTTTATCTTTAGAAGCCGCAAGTGTTATGCTTGCCTTGCCCAAAGGGATGATATAATCCGCATCAGGCTCGATGGTTTTGGCCTCTTCTGTCCCCGCCACTTTAGACCAGTAGAGACCTTTATGCTCCAGCAAAATTACCGGATTTGGATCGTAAAAGGAAGCCTTCAACAAGCCTTTCATGTCTGCTGCATTTGACGGATATACGACTTTGATGCCTTTGATGGTAAGCAGGGTAGACTCGATACTGCCCGAGTGATATGGCCCACCGCCACCGTAAGCGCCGATGGGCACACGGATCAAAGCCTGCACAGGAAATTTTCCTTCCGACAGATAGCAGCTTTTCGACAGCTCCTCCACGAGTTGGTTCAGCCCGGGCCAGATATAATCCGCAAACTGGATCTCTACAATCGGCTTACACCCTACTGCAGACATCCCTGCCGTTGATCCGATAATATATGCCTCCTGGATAGGCGTGTTGAAAACCCTATCGCTACCGTATTTCCTAGCCAGATTGGCAGCTTCCCTGAAAACCCCTCCAAGCTTCCCTCCTACATCCTGACCATACAGTAGCGCTTCGGGATGCTTCTGTAAAATTTCATCAACGGCATGCAAGGCCGAATCTACCATCACGACTTTCTCTTTGGTCGGTGGTGTTCTTACCCCTTTTTCTTCCAATACGGTAGTAGGCGCAAATTCGTGCTGCATCAGCGTACTTACATCGGGATCTCTGGCATGCAATGCTTTTTGGAACGCCTGCGCTACTTCCTCTGCCGCATCTTGCTCTATCAGCATCACCGCTTCTTCTGTCAGGTCTACGGCGTATAGATAATTTTTTAATAAGACGATGGGATCGTCTTTTTTGTGATTGTCCAGGTCCTTTTCACTGCGGTACCATTCCTTTCTGACGCCCGAAGTATGGTGGCCGAGCAAAGGGCAGGTGGCATGTAGAAGCAAGGGGCCACGTTCATAGCGCACGTAAGCCAGCGCATTTTTCATGCTTTCATAGGAAGCGATAAAATCAGCGCCATTCACCTGCATCCGCTCCATTCCTTTAAATCCCGCAGCGAATTCATAGGCATTCATATTTCGCATTTCATCGCCGGTAGCTGAAATCCCCCAGCCATTATCCTGTATCAAATAAATAATCGGCAGCTTTTTTAGTACCGCCATCTGGAAAGCCTCCGAAACCTCCCCTTCTGTAACTGCGCCATCACCTAACGAGCATAGCACAACAGGAGAATCTTCCTTCTTCAGCAATCCCTGACTGGCCAGGTAACTCAGGCCATGGGCCATACCGGTGGCAGGAATGGCTTGCATACCTGTCGCTGAACTTTGATGTGGAATGGTAGGAAAACCTGCTTTGCGAAGTGAAGGATGTGCATAATAGGTACGTCCACCAGAAAAGATATCATCGGCTTTGGCCATCAGTTGAAGCATCATCTCATACGGTGTTATACCCATACCCAAAAGCATGGATTCATCGCGATAATAAGGAGCGGCGAAGTCGTGGGGCTGCAACAACATGCCTGCAGCTAGTTGGATAGCCTCGTGGCCCCGGGAGGTGCTATGAACATATTTATTACAAATATTTTTATTTTCCTCATATGTTTCAGCCATCGTTTTTGCCTGGAACATCAGAGAATACGCTTTTTTTAATATATCTATGTCTATCTTTGCCGTAATATCTGCTTTCTTAGTAGAATTCATTGCCGTGCCCTTAGCGCTATTATGGTTATGTTAATTATGAGGTCAAAAATATGATGAATTTTATTAATTCTTCAATATTTTAACGTCACTTTTATATAGACTGTATGTTTCATGCTGAGGTTACACAGTTTGACGATTTAATATGGAAAAAGAAAAAATAGCCGACTGGTTTCAGCGTCTGCAAGACTCAATCTGCAAGGCACTGGAAAAAGCGGATGGATCAGGCCGATTTCAGGAAGACCTCTGGGACCGCGAGGCTGGTGGCGGTGGTAGAAGCAGGGTAATGACCACGGGTAGCATCATTGAAAAAGGTGGCGTAAACTTCTCCGCCGTACATGGAGACCTGCCCTTGAAGATTCGCGAAGCGCTGGGGCTTTCAAAAGCTACTTTCTATGCCACAGGTGTTTCTATAGTCATACACCCATTCAGCCCCATGATACCGATTGTACATATGAACGTACGGTACTTTGAATTATCCGACGGGCAGTGCTGGTTTGGTGGTGGTATAGATCTTACACCTCATTATGTGGTGGCTGAAGATGCTGCATTTTTCCATACGCAGCTAAAAAACGCGTGCGATAAGCATCATGCTTCTTATTATAAAACCTTTAAAGCCTGGGCCGACGATTATTTCTACATCAAACACCGCAAAGAAACCCGTGGCATTGGGGGTATTTTCTTTGACAAACTTACCCCGAACGAAAATACTAACAAGGAGACCTTATTCCGCTTCGTACAAGAAGTAGGTACAGCCTTTTCCCCTACCTACCTCCATCTGATAGAAAAAAACAAAGCGCTTCCTTTTGGTAAAAAAGAGAAAACCTGGCAAATGGTAAGGCGCGGCAGGTATGTCGAGTTTAATCTTGTGCTGGATAAAGGAACAAAATTTGGCCTAGATACTGAAGGCCGCACAGAATCAATTCTGATGAGCCTGCCTCCCCAGGCCAACTGGTTGTATGACCATAAGCCATCGCCAGGTAGTGCTGAGGAGCAGACAATTCATTTTCTCCAAAAAGGTATAAACTGGGCTTAAATTATCTGCTATGCTTACCAAGCTACTAGAACTCGACCGCGATCTTTTCCTCTACCTCAACCACCAGCATACGCCCTTTTTAGATGTCGTGATGTACTGGCTTTCTGATAAATATGTATGGTTCCCTTTCTATGCGCTACTGCTTGCTTTTATCATTTGGAAGCTGAAGTGGAAAGCGGTGTATGTTATCCTGGCGCTAGGCCTCACGGTCATCGCTACTGACCAATTTTCTTCAGGGCTAATGAAGCCATATTTTATACGGTTTAGGCCTTGTCATGATCCTTATATCCAGCACCTCGTGCGGCTGGTAGATAAATGCGGGGGGCAGTTCGGATTTGTTTCCTCGCATGCGGCTAATGCTTTCGGCATGGCCACCTTTGTATGGTTGCTATTCCGGGGGTCGTTCGCTGGGTTTGGCTGGAGCATGCTTTGGGCTGCCGGCGTATCTTACAGCAGGGTATACATGGGGGTGCATTACCCTGCCGATGTGCTCCTGGGGGCGCTTTCAGGAGTAGTGATCGGGCTGCTTTTCTATCGATTTTATGAATGGTTGCTGCGAAAAAACTACTTCAGACTCCGGAATTTATAGAAAATTGAGCCGCTTTAAAAAGCTATCCTTATACGAGGCGCCGATAGGAATTACTTTCTTGTTGATGATCACAGTCATATCTTCCAGCGAATCTATCTTATCCTGATTGATGATATAAGATCTGTGAACCCGGGAAAAGGTGGTCTCTGGCAATCGTTTTTCAATACCCTTCATGGTAGAATGGACGATGAAACGATTCGACTCTGTGATGATAATGATATAATCCGCTAGCGCTTCGATATATAAAATATCAGCTAATTTGATCTTTACTTGTTTTGAATCGGACCTGACAAATATGTCTGTCGTAGAGTCTTTCTTTTCATATTTTAACTCGATATTCCGCTTGGCCTTATTGGCAGCCCGCAAAAACCTACCATATTCAATCGGCTTTACCAGGTAGTCTGTAACGCTATGGTCAAACGCTTCGATAGCGTAGTCTTTTGCCGAAGTAATTAAAATAATCTCATAGGGCTCCTTCAGGCTTTTAATCAATTCCATACCTGACATCTCCGGCATTTCCACGTCCAAAAAAATCACATCGATGAAGTCATTTTCAAGAACGTTCAATGCATCAATAGCACTGACGCACTCGTACTTAAAACTTAAAAAAGGCGTTTTCTCGATATAGTGTTTCACTATATTTCTAGAGACGGACTCGTCGTCCACTACCATACAGTTCAAACTCA
>LXQK01000173.1:2476-6311 GCA_001683905.1 Marivirga sp. ANT-B6 | reverse complement strand
TACAGTTCAAACTCATGTTTTAACTCCTTTAATAAATTTTTCCAGTTCAATATTGCAAAATATATATTTTTTTGTTAAATATTTGTTATGACGAGAATTATTTAAAGGTAGATATACTTAGACGTAGTGCTGTAACATCTTCTTAATGTATTTTCCAATAATATCAAATTCAAGATTTACGGTATCCCCTGGAGATAAATTCTTAAAATTAGTATTTTCAAAGGTATAAGGAATTATAGCCACAGAAAACTTGTCTTCGCCAGTATTAAAACAAGTTAAGCTTGCCCCGTTCACGCAAACAGATCCTTTATCTACGGTAATATAACCGCTTGATTTATCATACTCAAAATTGAAAATCCAGCTTCCTGATTTGTCTACTATACTTGTTACGCTCGCTGTCTGATCTACATGCCCTTGTACCAAATGGCCATCGAGCCTCCCGTTCATCTGCATACATCTTTCAAGGTTAACGTTCGTACCGGATTTCCAATAGCCTAAATTCGTCCTTTGCAATGTCTCCTCAATAGCGGTTACCTTATAGGTGTCTTCATCTGTAGCAACGACTGTCAGGCAGACACCATTATGCGCGACACTCTGATCTACCTTTAAAACACCTGCCAGGATACTTTCTACCTGAAAAGTGATATTAGAACCTTCTTTTTCCAGTCCAACGATTTTACCAACAGACTCAATGATACCTGTAAACATGTGTTTAATTTTATAAAATGACGGGAATATACCAATTCTTCGTTTCAAGAAAAAACCTATAGCAAATCAATAACTTATATACGTAATTGCAATACGCGGTGATTTTAATTAGATACAATTTTACATACGCCTAAAAAGTAGCATGTTACCGAAACCATCAGGAAAATCAAAAGTTAAAAAAGAAAGCATATCGATTATTGATCAGGAGAAAGCAGGAAAACATCGACGCATCTTGAAAGCGTAATCTCTTAAGTTTGTCGTATATTTGCCCCGGTTACAGTTAGGAAGGACAAAAGCGTAATAGATTGGAAGATACCTACAAGCACAAAGGCATGCGAAAATCGCTGCTTAAAATATTAAAGCAAAAAGGCATTAAAGATGAGGCTGTTTTACAGGCGGTTTATAAGGTGCCCCGGCATTTCTTTTTTGAAAATGCCTTCCTGGAGCATGCCTATCAGGACAAGGCTTTTCCTATAGGGGAAGGGCAAACCATATCACAGCCGTACACCGTTGCTTTTCAAACCGAACTTTTACAACTAAAACCCGGTGAGAAGGTACTCGAAATTGGTACCGGCTCCGGTTATCAATGTTGTATTTTGCTGGAAATGGGTGCACGCGTAACCACGATAGAATTCAATCAGAATCTGCATAATAAAGTGAAAGTCATGTTGCCAAAGATGGGTTATAATCCTAATTTCATCTTAGGTGATGGCTCGAAGGGATATACAGCAAATGCCCCCTACCATAAAATCATTGTTACGGCAGCAGCGCCGTTTGTGCCCGGTGTGCTTATCAAGCAATTGGTGCCCGGAGGCAACCTGGTGATCCCGGTGGGCGATCAGAAACTACAGAAAATGCTCAGGATCATCAAAACTGAAAACAAAACGCTTATAAAGGAAGAATTTGACAATTTCAGCTTTGTGCCGCTCCTTGGCGAGCACGGATGGAAAGACAACGAATAATATCGAGAACCTAAATGAATTTATACCCATATGGCCAATAAATCGAAGTTTGCCAAAGAGTCACTCGTGACCATGACAGAGCTTGTACTACCCAACGACACCAATACCCTGAACAACCTGATGGGTGGCAGATTAATGCATTGGATGGATATTGTATCTGCTATTTCAGCCCAAAAACATTCCAATAGAGTTGTTGTAACGGCCTCGGTAGACAATGTTTCCTTTACCCACGCCATCCAGCTGGGAAATGTTGTGACCCTTACGGCCAAAGTCACCCGTGCCTTTAGCTCGTCGATGGAGGTATTTATTGAGGTAATTGCCGAAGATATACCCGGTGGCAAACGCATAGAAAGCAATCAGGCCTTTTTTACTTTTGTAGCCGTAGACCAGTCTGGTAAACCTATTGATATACCTGAAGTAATCCCTGAGACGGATCAGGAAAAAGAACTATTTGATAGCGCACTAAGGAGAAGGCAGCTTCGTTTGGTATTGGCAAAAAGAATGAAACCGGAAGATGCCAACGAACTTCGTTCGATATTTAAAACCACCCCCATAAATGGATAAAGATTACCAATTCTTACCTTATTTTATACAGGAAGAAATTTATCTTTTGAAAGCTGATGCAAATGCTGAATCTTTGAAGCAGCCAGCCATAGAACGTGAGATAATGGCGGCCTCGCCTGTACCAGAAGAAGAAATTCAGCATGCCGCAGAGCCAGTAATAGCATCAACTGGGCGGGATACTAACGTGCAGGAAGAATTGGTGGAGTCATATATTACTCCAATTAATTTCCTCGGGGGTAATAAAAAGAATATCATGATCCTGATTAACGAACCCAACGAGCCAATTATTAACACCGCCGATAAGGAATTTTTAACAAAGATTCTAGGTGCTGTAGCTTTATCACTTGAGGACGTGGCCATCTACAATTACCACACCTATAGCGGCAATAAAGAGGTGTTTCGGGCTATAGCCTATGACGTACATATTAATTTTGGGCTGAATCAGGCCTCTCTATATCAGGTGGCTGAAAAAAATGGCAAGAAGATACTGGCCGCCGACTCGCTGGCACTTATACAGCATGATAAACAACTAAAAGCCAGATTATGGGTGTGTCTTCAACAAATCTTTCTTCCCGAATAGATTGGTGCACCGACTGGAGTAAGACGAATAAATACCAATATCCCCATATAAAAGATGTCAACGAAATTAATGCATAAGGAAGCTGCGGTAAAAACTGCCTTTCAACGTGAAATGAAGAAAAGGACTGTCTTTTTTTTGAAGCTGGCTTTCTTCATTTCCATCGTTTATATTCAAATCCAGTATCCACAAATTACTGAAGACTACGGCATTTCGTCTAATATCATCGACGCTGTGCTCTTTTATATCACAGCACATATGATTATCGCTTTTAGCAGGCTTATTTTGGTTTATTTTTACATACGCAAGTCCGGAAGAGCAATAGATTATAAAGATAATTTCATACTTGGCATTAACCAGATCGCTACTATCCTTTCTTTTCTGATGCTGGTGGTTTCATTGTTTCTGCTCTTCAATATCGATGCCCGTGATTTCTTCACCTCCATCAGTATCGTGGCTGCGGCTATCGCGCTGGTTTCAAAAGATTACATTTCAAATATGATCAACGGTATGATCATCATGTTCTCAGACCAAATTTCTCTTGAAGATTATGTAAAAATAGGTGATCATCGGGGAAAGGTAACCAATATCACCCTGTTGAATATGCACATCATTAATGATGATGATGATTTGGTATATGTACCTAATAATTACCTCCTTACATCCGACATTGTAAATTTCACCAAAAGGAATATTAAAAAAATAACGATTGAGTTTGAGCTAAATCAAGCTCATGTGAAGCATTATGCCCATTTAAAGGAGGACTTCAAAAAAGTAATTGAACCTTATCTGAAAAATATCAAAGATGACACGTCTACCTTAAAAATTGTAAAAATTAATAAAGACGCCATTGTAATGAAATTTCAGTTTCAGTTATTGAAAAGAAACAGACTGATGGAAAAGGAAATTCGTAAAAAGGTGCATGAAAGCATAATCAATATCCTGAGTAAAAAGGATGTAGAAGCCCTATAGAACTTAAATTAAGAGAAAATAAAAGGGATTACGATTCTTTGAATATTTCCGC
>LXQK01000173.1:1213-2341 GCA_001683905.1 Marivirga sp. ANT-B6 | reverse complement strand
ATATTCCCTTCTCTATCCAGCAAGACAGTAAAGGGAATGCCGGTAATTGAATAAAGCGGCACCACCTCGGAATTCCAGTATTTAAGATCTGATACGTGTACCCAGGTTAGATTATCCTGCTTGATGGCTTTCAGCCATTTGTCTTTATCCCTATCTAATGAAACACCGAATATTTCAAATCCTTTGTCGTGGTATTTTTTGTAAACCTTGACCACATTCGGATTTTCTTTGCGGCATGGGCCACACCATTCAGCCCAAAAGTCCACCAAAACATACTGCCCGCGTAGCGATGACAGCTTAATAATCTCACCATCAGGATTAGGCAAACTAATTTCAGGGGCTTTTTGGCCCACAGCAAGCGACTTCTGGGCATTTATTTGCGTCACAAATTTCTGCACATGAGACGAGTGTGGAATTTCTTTTTCAAGCATCTGCGCCAGGCTATCTAAAAAAACAAATTCCTCTTCAGGATTTAGGTAATTCGTTGCATAAATGCTGGCAATAGAGCCATCCATTTTCCTGATTTCATTCTTTACAGCGGCCGAATTAACAGCCTGTATGGCCAAAAATTTTTGTTCAACAGCAGCTACCTCCTGCTCGTCACCATTATTTTTGGCTTTAATATATTGATTGTTGAGCGCATTTACATCCTTTTGAAACTGTTGGATAATGGTATTAACCTTATTCATGTAGTCCGTATCAACAGAGCCTGTAACCTCCACAAGGCCTGCCTGTGCGCTACCATCTACTTGCACATGTACATCGTCTTCGGTATTTAGAACTAAAGTTACATACTGCTTGTCATAGAAATTAAGTCTGTAGAATCCTGGTTCTGTGCTCATAACCTCAAGTGAAAAGGTACTGTCGGACAACAGGTTCAATGTATCAACTACCTTTGTACTATTTTCTGTAATTTCTTCTAAAACGATATGGCCTTGAGGTTGCGGTTTTTTTACCTTTCCCGTCAGAAGTATTCCCTCTTCGTCGCCTTCGTTACTTTTTGCACTCTGAGAACAAGAAGCCAGTAAAAACAAAAGAATTACAAAGGAATAGATTTTATAATGCATGCCTATTAGTTTAAAGTTGTCAATTCGGGTATACAAGCGAATTCCTACTATATCGCTCGTG
>LXQK01000173.1:0-1085 GCA_001683905.1 Marivirga sp. ANT-B6 | reverse complement strand
CCATCAAGGGATCGTTAATATTGATACAGCACCCTTCTATATCATACTAATCCAATTGCTGGCGTAGAAGTTCATTTGCCACTTTTGGGTCGGCCTTTCCTTTGCTTTTTTTCATCACCTCTCCCATAAACAACCCCAATAAGCCTTTTTTACCATTCTTATATTCTGTCACCTTATCAGGAAGGGCCGCTAATACTTCTGTAATAACGGAGTTTATTGAGTCAGTATTACTTTCCTGTAATAAATTCTTTGATTTTGCAATTTCCAATGGTTCCTGGTCAGGATTTTTTAACAGTTCAGAAAACACAGTTTGTGAGGCTGCAGAATAGCTGATCTTTCCCTGATCCACCAGGTCAATTAACGACGCGAGGACGGCAGGTTTAAGGGGAAACTGTTTGATATTTAGGGTAAGTTCATTTAAATAGGACTTTACCGGACCCATTACCCAGTTTGATGCTGCCTTGTAGTTTTTTGTTTCCTGGCAAAGCGCGTCATAATACAAAGCCACTTCTTTGGTATCTGTGATTACAAGCGCATCGTAGGGTGGCAGGTTGTATTCATTGACAAATTTACTGTACAAAGCTTGCGGCAAACTTGGCATAGAAGCCCTAATCTGTGCCAGCCAGGCATCCGAAACTATCAGCGGACTTAAGTCGGGTTCCGGAAAATATCGATAGTCATTGAGGTCTTCCTTCGTTCGCATACTTGCCGTAAGACCCGTCGTAGCATCAAAGGTGCGGGTCTCAGAAGTTAAGGTTCTTCCAGCTTCGATTTCTAATATTTGCCGCTCAATTTCGTGGTCGATGGCTCGCTGTACATTCCGGATAGAATTCATATTTTTCACTTCTACCTTCTTACCAAATTCTCTTGCACCATTCAACATCACAGAGATATTGGCATCGCATCGCATCGATCCTTCTTCCATATTCCCATCGCAGATGTCGAGGTACCGCACGAGTTTACGCACTTCAGTCAGGAAAGCATAAGCTTCCTCAGAGTTGGTGAGGTCAGGCTCCGTTACAATTTCAATTAACGGAACGCCGGCACGATTGTAGTCTATCAGGGTATCAGTTTCGCCAGCTACA
>LXQK01000172.1:4575-7229 GCA_001683905.1 Marivirga sp. ANT-B6 | reverse complement strand
CCAGGTAATCCTGATATTAAATGGGAAACCACTGAACAGATTAATATTGGACTGGATATCGGGTTGTTCAAAGATCAACTATCTATCAATGTTGAATATTTTAAGAAGAACACCTTTGATATCCTTTGGGCCGTTCCTGTCTCTTTATCGCGCGGGTACGGACTGGATGGTCAGGCTGGGGCGTCTCCTGTAGCTAATGTGGCGAGCCTTGAAAATACAGGTTACGAGGGTGGGATTGTTTTCAGAGAGGAGCGGGGTGATTTTGGTTATTCAATAGGGGCCAATGTCTCGTTGCTGGCAAATAAAATAACCTCTTTTGGTTCCGATCAGGAATACCTCGAAGCGGGGTTTTTTAGAAATGCTATTGATAAACCTATGAGTTCTTTCTATGGGTGGGTAGTAGACAAAGTATATGCTACACAGGCGGAGGTAAATGCCGATAATCTTGCAGCACAGGAATCAGGTTTTGATTTTTATCAACGAAATGTCACATCTGCAGGAGATATACGCTTTAAAGATTTGAATGGCGATGGTAGGGTGGATAACCTTGATCGTACATATATAGGAAATCCTATTCCCAATGGTATCTACAATTTAAATGTTAATGCAAATTTCAAGAAGTGGAGTTTGGGAATGAACTTCAACGGTGCATGGGGCGCTCAGGTGATCAATCGATCAGTGCCTGTATCTATGAGTGGTATTTCAAATTATTCGACAACGGTACTTGATCGCTGGCAGATTCCAGGAGACATAACAAATGTACCAAGAGCAATACAGGGAGACCCTGCTGATAATAACAGAATATCTACCCGATTTGTAGAAGATGCCGATTTTTTACGACTTCAGAATGTTACACTGAGCTACGTATTTAATCCTGTTAAAATAGCAAAGGAGGTAAGGGTATTCTTCACTGGCCAAAATCTTTGGTTTCTGTCAGGCTATACAGGATTTGATCCAGAGCTGGCTATGGGAGGCGGTAGTCCTGGTAATAACTTATTTCTGGGCACTGACAACACAATAATACCATACCCACGAACATTTCTTATCGGTTTGAACGCAAATTTTTGATAGAGACAGTAGAAAAATTAACAGCAAAATAGATGAAAAAATATATAAGTTATTTAATAATTGGCCTTAGTTGCCTTACGGCATGCGACGATTCCTTTTTGGAAATCAAAGATCCAAATAGGCTTACTGAAGAAACTTATTTCAAGAACCTGGATGAGACGGGACAAAGTGTTAATGCCATATACAGTTCACTTTATTTTGGCGGACTTTTCGTCAGGGAATATTACTTCATATTTGATTTTCTTGGAAACGATGCTATTCCAAGTCCCGTGGGATCGGGCGCATATTTGAATATGGGTAACTATACATATGATGAAAATACTGGTGATTTTAGAAAATACTGGCATTCATTGTATAGGACCATATATCGCTCAAATTTTGCTCTTAAGGTAGTGAGTGACCTGGATGTGAACGCATCACAACGGCAGCGGCGGGATCGACAACTGGGACAAGCCCATTTCTTCAGAGCATGGGCTTATTTCGAATTGGTGACCTCTTTTGGTAAAGTGCCTTTGCGCCTTTCGGTAGAAGATCATCAGCTGGATAACTTTCCCCGCGCCGAGCTAACTAGCATTTGGAATCTAATCAAAACGGACTTAGAGGCCGCTGTTGATGAGTTGCCGAACCCTGGTGCTTGGCCTACAGGCGAATTAGGTAGAGTAACAAAAGGTTCAGCTTTGGCGCTTCTGGGAAAATCACATCTTTATCTTGAAGAGTATGATCTGGCTATTAACGCCTTTGAGCAGGTGGAATCCATGTATAGCCTTGTAAATGACTTTGAAGATAATTTTAGCAATGCTAATGAAAATAATTCCGAGTCTATCTTTGAAGTGCAGTTTGCTATACAGCCAGATGGCTGGATGTGGTACATGTTTAATGGTCAAAATAGTGAAGGTGTGAGAGAGCAGCCTGTTTCTGGTGGTGCTACTCATTCCGGTAGAGCGAAAGAGTATGGTTTAGGATGGGACAATGTAATAGTGTCAAAAGCGGCTGTAGAAAGATTTCAATATTTGGATGAAGATGGCAATGCATATACAGATCCCAGAGCTTATCATACCTTCTATGGAGCAAATGGCCTTGGAGATTCTGTTCGATGTGACCAGTGTGCGACGAGTATAGACTACGAACGGAAAGATTTTCCCACCTTTGGTTATCGATACAAAAAGTATTCACAGTATGAATATATGACTGAACCCGAAGGCCCTTTAAGTGATATAAATCACAGGGTGATAAGGTTCGCTGATGTATTACTCATGCACGCCGAAGCTATTATCCGCTCCAATGGAAATCTAAATGAGGCTTTTGCGCTCATAAACCAAGTTAGGGCGCGCGCAGGTGCTTTTGAATACAGCGCTCAGTTTATCTCGAATTTAAGCCAACAGCGGGCTTTTGAATTGCTAAGACTCGAAAGAGCATTAGAATTGACCGGAGAAGAGCATCGATGGAGAGATTTGGTTCGTTGGGGGATAGCTGAAGATGTCATCAATGCAGAAAAAGGGAAAATTCTCTTTCTGCCTAAACATAATCTTTTTCCAATACCTTTTACGGAACGACAAATCAACCAGACCTTGGATCAACAAGTTCAG
>LXQK01000172.1:3849-4497 GCA_001683905.1 Marivirga sp. ANT-B6 | reverse complement strand
TAATCAATTTTATCTACAATAAGTTTTTTTACTATAAATTAAATTAATATGAAAAAGTTAAATCTAATAGGAATTTTTGTAATATTATTAAGCATGGGCTTGATTGTGTCGTGTGGGGACGATGATGATACTCCGCCCCCTTCTGATAAGCCTATGATCACAGTTAGTGAATCATTAGTTGATAGTGTCTTTACATCGGGTACTCGTGAAATTGACATGCAATTAGTAATTGATGCCGGCTTTAAATCGATGTCAGTAGTAGCATCATCAGGTAGTGCTGAAGTGACTTCTAAGCCTGACAACGGAGATAGAACTGGAAGTGCAAAAGTGCTGTACACCGCCCCTGCTGCTGCAGGAAATGCAACTGTAACTGTTTCGGTCACAGATATGAGTGATCAGGTAACCTCTGAGCAGATTGTGCTACGAGTAGTTGAAGGAAACCTCGGCATAGATGAGAACTCGCTCAGAATCATCCCATTTCATTCTGAGGGCAAAGGAAGTATCGATATAACGCCATTCGCGGGAGTTCCTCCTTATACTTTTCTATGGAGTAATGGTGCGACTACCGAGGATGTTTCGAATTTAGAAGTAGGGGA
This sequence comes from Marivirga sp. ANT-B6, assembly GCA_001683905.1. Classification (GTDB taxonomy): domain Bacteria; phylum Bacteroidota; class Bacteroidia; order Cytophagales; family Cyclobacteriaceae; genus ANT-B6. The sequence goes on along the minus strand of LXQK01000172.1, from coordinate 3,901 downwards.
GTATACTGTTACAATATCAGATGCAATTGGTCAGACGTTTGTTTCAGAACCG
>LXQK01000172.1:0-3730 GCA_001683905.1 Marivirga sp. ANT-B6 | reverse complement strand
TCGATGGTGATAAAAATGTTTATAGAACAGTTGAATACGGCGGATTTTACTTTATTGATAGAGACCTGCAAACTACCTCGTTTGGCGATGGTTCGGCTATTACAGTTAGAGAGCACAATTTTGGCTCAAATGATGCAATTTATAATGTAGGAACTGATCTTGAGAAAGTTGTTTATGTAGTAAAAAATATGAAAATTGATAGTCTCAAGATTGACGAAGCAAAGGTTTACTACTATACATTGGCAGCTGCTGCCGAGGTATGCCCTGAAGGATGGACGTTGCCATGGAAATCACATATGGAGACATCACGACCTGATATTATAATGCCTGCATCTGCCGCTTCTTGGTCTGGGTTCGGTATTCCATTGGCTGTGTGGCCAGATGCTGCTGATACCACAGCATTTAATCTTGGTGGAATCAATGATGGCAAATTTAGAGACGTTGGTGGAGCCCGATTGTACTGGGGAGCTTATATGGCAGATGGTTCTGGAAATTTGGCGAATGGTACTGTTTTTTATAACACAGGAAATGGAAATGGTAATACATATAATTTATTCGCTGATAATTCTGCCACAACAGACAATGCAGTTGGCGTTTATAGCTACTGGGGTAATAATAATAAAAACGCTTTCTGTGTGAGATGCGTAAAGAAAAAATAGTTTACGGCTTAATTTGATATATTAATCATTGAAAAGGAGGTATTATATACCTCCTTTTTATCTGTGGGTCCTATAGCGGTTTTCATACTGCCTTCCTAAAATCTTCGACGTATATGAAGTTGAATAAAAGAATAGCATTCGTTTTTTTTGTGATTTTTCTGTTTATCCAGACTATCGCGTTTCCAAATTCCTTCACCGTTAGTTCTCCTAATCAATCGTTAAAGGTCGAGCTTAAACTGGATGATGCATTAAGTTATAAAGTATTAGCGGATGGACAGGTGGTATTGTCTAAAGTATTGCTCTACCTGGATTTTATTGATGAATCAGCGTGTTATGGAGGGTGTCTTACCCGACAGGATAAATTTAGCGTGGAGAAGGTGATCCAGCCTCTATTTGGAATTAACGACAACATAAAAGACCATTTTAATGGTCTTCGGCTCACATTCGGAGATGGCAAAAGCTTTGAGATAAGGGTGTATAACGGATCTGTTGCACACAGATTTAATGTTGAAAGAGAAAGTTCTTATATCCTTTATAATGAAGGTATGAATATTTTCCTTGAGGAAAATGTACCAGTAATATCAGATGTGGTGAAGTCGTCAAATAATTTCAACCATCCATATGAGGGTGACTACGTATCACATCCTGTAAATGATATAGGTTCAAATCACGCTACCCTGCCAATGATCATAGAAACTCCTCATTTAAAAACGGCTGTGATGGAGGCTGGGTTAGAAGCTTTTCCAGCACTATATTTCACATCACAACGTGCCGTGCTTACATCTGTTCACCCGCCATACCCTTTAGAGGAGAAAGTGGCAGATAATAAGTTTTTTTTAAAAAAAGTTACTAAATCAGCTGAATATATAGCGAAAGGAACAGGTCCAAAAAGCCTGCCCTGGCGGATTTTGTCCTTTGTAAGGGAAGATAAAGATCTTTTGAACAATGAAATGGTCTTTCTCCTGGCTCCTGAAGCTGAAGGAGATTTTTCATGGGTAAAACCTGGAAAGGTTGCCTGGGACTGGTACAATGACAATAACTTATGGAACGTACCATTCAAGAGCGGTGTGAATACCGAGACCTACCTGTATTATATTGATTTTGCGGCCAAGTACGGAATTGAATATATTAACATAGACGAAGGTTGGTCTGACAATCGAAATCTGCTGGATATAAATGATGAAATAGATTTACCCCGAGTAATAAATTACGCAAAGAAAAAAAACGTAGGGGTTTTTCTTTGGACGACAAGTACTACTTTGTTGGATAGTATTGATACTTATCTCAATAAGATAAAAGAATGGGGAGCGAACGGCATAAAGGTAGATTTCTTTCAGCGGGATGATCAGATTATGATCGAAAACTATGAAACCATAGCTCGAAAAGCAGCTGAAAGAAAGTTGCTTGTAAATTTTCATGGAGCAACAAAACCAACGGGGCTTTCACGCAAGTATCCCAATGTATTGAACTACGAGGCGGTAAAAGGACTGGAATACAACAAATTTGATGACGGCGGAGGTGCTTCGCCGGATCAGGTTGCATTTATCCCGTTTATTAGGGCGCTGGCCGGGCCAATGGATTACACACCTGGAGGCATGCAGTACTTGAATCGTGATGATTGGAGACCGATTTTTAACCGTCCTTTTACCCAGGGAACCAGGATGCAGCAATTGGCACTCTATGTTCTTTTCTATGCGCCACTTCAGATGCTTGCTGATTCACCAATGTTGTATGAGCAAGACCCCAAAATAACTGGTTTGATTAGCTCCATACCAGTAAATTGGGACGAAACAGTTCCAATTGCGGGCATTATTGGAGCGTATGCAATTATCGCCAGACGCAAAGGCAACCGGTGGTATGTTGCGGGAGTAAACAGCTGGCAACCGAAAGATATTAAGTTGGATTTGAATTTTATATTAGCAAAAAAAATCAAATATACCCTTTGGTCAGACGGTGCGAATGCAGACCAAATCGGAGAAGATTATCGTGTTCAGAAGGGTAGCCTTAAAGAACCACTTCAGGTAAGTATGGCTTCGGGCGGTGGATTTTTATTAATGCTGGAACTATAAAGGATTAAAATGAAGAAACGCTTATTTATTACTATCCTAGTATTGGTTCTTTTCGCTTTGGGAGTAAAAGCTCAGCATCCGCACTGGGAGAATCCCGGTTTCAACCAAATCAATAAGGAAGCGCCTCGCGCTCACTTTGTTCCTTACAGCACTTTGGTGCAGGCAAAAGGGGACTCGATGGACTCTCCTAATATCCGTTTGCTCAACGGGACTTGGAAGTTTAAATGGTCCCCTAACCCTGATAGTCGCCCCCTAGCGTTTCATCAGGTAGATGCAGACGTGAGTGCCTGGGATGAAATACCCGTACCAGGAAACTGGCAGATGTTTGGCTATGACTATCCCATTTACACCAATGTTCCCTATCCCTTTCCTAGAAATGCACCTTTCGTCCCGCATGATTTTAACCCGGTGGGTTCTTACAAGAGATCTTTTACTTTACCGGAATCCTGGAAAGGGAGAAGGATATTCATTCATTTTGGTGCGGTGAGCTCTGCCTTTTACATTTGGGTTAATGGTAAACAGGTTGGTTATTCAGAAGACAGTAAGACACCCGCAGAGTTTGAAATTACGCGCTACCTGAAGGATGGCCAAAATGATCTCGCCGTTGAGGTGTACCGCTGGAGTGATGGGAGTTATTTGGAGGATCAGGATTTTTGGAGAATGTCCGGTATCACCAGAGACGTATATTTGATGGCCAGAAATCAGGTACATGTGAGGGATTATTTTGTGAAAGCCGGACTTATTAATGATTTCATCGATGGTACTTTTGATCTGAAGGTGGATTTCAAAAAATCAGACCTAACAGCAGTTGATCTCATGTTAGGAGTAGCTTTATACGACCCGCAAGGCGTTCAGCAATTTAACGAATCATTTACGCCAGATTGGAAAAATGATTCAGCCAAAGTTATTGTCAAGGAAACCTTAAGCGAGGTTTATGCCTGGTCCGCAGAGAAGCCAAACCTTTATCAAATGACGCTTTCCCTTATCGATAAGCACAAGGCT
>LXQK01000171.1:3085-8179 GCA_001683905.1 Marivirga sp. ANT-B6 | reverse complement strand
AGGGAAATTTATTATGTATGCATACTATATTTTCAAAAATGATTAAAAATATGACATTCCTATCCACAAAATTAGATTAAACCATTTTTCTGAAGGGTAAGGGAGGAGTGGGAGACGGGAAAAAGCTTATTTTTGATTTTCTTTTTTGACGTGTTCGACAAATTTTTCACATAAGGCATTCATTTCTCTTGCCATGTATTCATCGCCAGTTGCATTGAGAATACTTTGGGCAAGTCCTCCTATGGAGTCGATATAAAATCTTTTCATTTCATCCATCGGCATATCTTTTGTCCAAAGGTCTATTCGCAAGGTGTTTTTGCTGGCCTGGTCCCATAAGCTAATGCTGATGCTTTTAGTTTCTGTGAAGCCATCACTGTCTTTATCGGTGGCGTCCCAATGAATTTGTTCAGGAACATTTTGCTCGTCTACCTTAACTTTAAAATTGATGACCGATTCTTTCATGGATTAGATTTCTGCAGGTATCAGCGATGATCATAACGACACCTTTTAATTATTGAGTAAAAGTAAATATTTTATCGTGCAGGGCAATGGAAAACCAGATATAAGTTAGTTGGGTAAGCCATTTTTAAAAGCCTGATAGGATGCAGGATCAAGTGGCGTTGTATCGCATTCAACTTCTTCGGCTTTGGCATTAATATCAGCTACACGGTTTTCAGGGTTCGGGTGTGTGCTTAAAAATTGCGGAGGGTTTCCCGCTTGATCCATCTCTATCAATTTCTGAAAAAACGAAAATGCTGCGTTGCACTGGTAGTCGGTCTGCGCCAGGTACTCCACCGAGAGATCATCGGCTTCTCGTTCAGCATCGCGGCTGAACCGTAAAAAGGCAAGATTACCAGCCAAACCGGCTGCGATTTGCTCTAGTTGCCCCGCATTGTTCCCTAAGATAATGCTTAAGAGAAGCTGGGCACCATATTGCTTTTGCAGCTGCTTGATACTATGTCGCTGATCAGCATGTGCTATTTCATGCGCTAAAACTCCAGCAAGGTCATCCTCTTTTTCCAAAAATTTAATCAGGCCTGTGTATACATAAATATGGCCACCTGGTGTAGCAAATGCATTGAGGACGTCGTCGTCGTGAATAATATTGATCTGCCAATCAAATTCCTCTTTGTAGGTAACTGCATCAGAGCTAATCACTCGATTAGCGATTTGCGCGATATAATTATAGGACGAAGCGTATTGATTCGGATCAAGTAAAGGGTACTCCGCAGGGTTGGATGCGATTTCCTGGCTCACCTGGGCACCGAGTTGTTTATCGTCTTCAATCGAAAAAATAACAAAGTCGTTATTTTTATCGCAGGAGGTTAAAAAAAAGATAAGCGTGATAAAGGTAAAAAAGTAATTACGTGACATCATATATTTTTAAATTTTCATTTCCGGAATATCTCCTTCTATAACAAGTTTTCCGGCCGTAGAGTTTTTAATTTCCTCAGCAGTTACGCCAGGTGCCCTTTCTACCAGCCTAAAACCGCCTTCAGGAAGCACATCCAGTACCGCAAGATCGGTAATAATTTTGTTTACACATTTTAAACCAGTGATAGGCAAAGTGCACCTTTTTAATAGTTTAGACTCCCCGTCACGGCTTTTGTGTTGCATAGCGACGATGATGTTGTCAGCAGAAGCTACCAAATCCATGGCTCCTCCCATACCTTTTACCATTTTGCCGGGTATTTTCCAGTTGGCGATATCGCCGTTTTCAGAAACTTCCATTGCACCGAGGATGGTAAGATCTACGTGACCTCCCCGTATCATCCCAAAGCTCTCGGCACTATGAAACAAAGAAGAACCTGCACGCATTGTCACCGTTTGTTTCCCCGCATTAATCAGGTCTGCATCAACATCCTCCTCCGTTGGAAATTCTCCTATTCCCAACAACCCATTCTCTGACTGTAGTACAACATGGATGTTTTCGGGAATATAGTTCGCCACAAGTGTAGGAATACCTATGCCCAGGTTAATGTATGTCCCGGTTTTGATCTCCTGGGCTATTCTTTTTGCGATACCAATTTTGTCTAGTGCCATATTAAATCTTTGATAATAGGTAGGATTTGAACTCGATAATAGAATTAGAATTTAGAAGTCAATTTTATCATCCGCCGGCATGACTATTTTTTCACCGTGCGTTGTTCTATTCTTTTTTCATAATTTTTACCTTGAAAAATTCGCTGCACATATATGCCGGGGGTATGGATGGCATTGGGATCAAGCTCCCCTGCAGGTACCAGTTCTTCTACTTCGGCAATGGTTATTTTTCCAGCGGCTGCCATCATGGGGTTAAAATTTCGAGCGGTTCCTTTATAGATCAGGTTACCTGTTGTATCGCCTTTCCATGCTTTTACCAGCGAAAAATCTGCTTTTAGCCAATTTTCCAATAGGTACATTTTTCCGAAGTATTCCCTTACTTCTTTTCCGTGGGCCACTTCTGTCCCAAATCCTGCCGGTGTATAGAATGCAGGAATACCGGCTCCACCAGCTCTGATTCTTTCCGCCAGCGTGCCCTGCGGTACCAGGTCTACTTCTAATTCACCGGAAAGTAGCTGGCGTTCGAATTCCTCATTTTCCCCAACATAAGACGAAATCATCTTTTTTACCTGCCGCGATTTCAACATCAGCCCAATACCAAAGTCATCAACGCCTGCATTGTTAGAGATGCAGGTTAGCCCCGTTACGCCTTTTCGCAATAGCGCCTGGATACAATTTTCAGGAATCCCGCAAAGGCCAAAGCCTCCAAGCATTAGTGTGGCATTTTCGGGAATATCTCTTACTGCTTTATCAGCATTTTCAACAACCTTATCAATCATATACTAAGCCTTTAATTCAACATTATACTATAAGAATAGCTTTTGCTATTTCCTTATCTTTTATTAATTGATCACGCAGAGCGACTTCATCGGCAAATTTAACTTCCTGGCGAATATGTTCCATAAAATAGATTGACAATTCTTCCCCATAAATTTCCTGGTCAAAATCGAAAATATTTACCTCTATCGTCTTAAACTTACCATTTCTTGTTGGCCGATAGCCGATGTTGATCATTCCCTGGTATAAATCCTCGTTGTATTTCACACGCACAGCATAAGTTCCATCAGCTGGTATCAGTTTGAACGTATGAGGCACCTGTAAGTTTGCCGTGGGGAACCCGATGGTCCTACCATACTTTTCTCCCTGTATCACTACGCCGGATATACTATACGGACGGCCTAAAAAATGATTAGCAATCAGGACGTCACCACTTTCGAGTGCTTTCCGTATCTTCGTGGAGCTTACTGCAATATTGTCGATATCCTGGCGCGGTATTTCCTCTACCTTAAAGCCGTACGTAGAAGCATTCTCTTTCAGATGATCAAAGCTACCCTCCCTGTTTTTACCAAACCTATGGTCATATCCTATTATTAGTTTGTAAGTGCCAATTTTTTCTACCAGTATTTGTTGGATAAATACTTCCGAAGTTAGGTTCGAAAATGCTTTTGTAAAGGGAATGGAAATTAAATGGTCAACACCACTTATCTTAAGCAAATTTGCTTTTTCTTCAAATGTAGATAGCAACTTCAAAGAATCATCTTTAGGGTTTAAGACGAGTCGGGGGTGAGGCCAGTAGGTAATGAGTACAGTTTCTCCTTTAGATTCAATCGCAATTTCCTTCAGGCGCCGCAATATCTGTTGGTGGCCGACATGTACCCCGTCGAAAGTGCCACTGGTAACAATGGCATTGTCTACTTTTTTAAATTCATCAATCCCCTGGTAAATTTTCATTTACAGCATTTAATTGGTTTAGGTAATATCATTTTTGGTACGCTCAGCTTCTATAACTGACATAAACGCAGGCAAAGTATGGGCCGATTCTATATTAAAATTTCCTATGCGCGTACGCCTTAGCGCAGAAAGATACGCCCCTACGCCCAAACCCGTTCCAAAATCACGGACCAGGCTCCTGATATACGTCCCTTTGGTACAGACAATTTTAAAACTTATTTCAGGTAAATCTATAGCTGTTATTGTAAATTCTGATATACTTACTTTACGCGGCTTTAATAAAATCTCTTCTCCTCTTCTGGCCTTCTTATATACCCTTTCCCCGTCTACCTTAATGGCCGAATGCATCGGCGGAATCTGTTCTATTTCACCAAGAAAAGTTGAAACTTGCTCCATGATAGCCGTTTCATCGATAAGATGGATATCTTGTGCTTCACTGACCTCAGTCTCCAGATCGTGGGAAGGGGTAGTCTGGCCAATAATCATCTTTCCCTCGTATTCTTTTTCTTGTCCCATGAAGGTGTCGATCTGCTTAGTCATCTTTCCCGTACACAGGATCAGCAAGCCCGTAGCCAGCGGATCTAATGTTCCGGCATGGCCAATTTTCTTAATGCGGATGGCATTTCTTATTTTCTTAACTACATCAAATGATGTCCAGGTATAAGGTTTGTCTATCAGTAAAACTTCGCCCTCCAAAAAATCAAATGAGTTCATGACTGGTATAATATGATGTGATGATGATATAGATCATCAAAGATTGATAAAAGATAAGCGATAAAGTTAGTTGATTTTAAGGTCTACACCTAAATACATCAATATCAGCAACGTTATCCCGAGGATAATCCTATAATATCCAAAAACTTTAAAGCCATATTTGGTTAGGAATTTAATAAAAAATTTGATGGCCACCATACCTACTAAAAATGCGACCACGTTGCCAATGATCAAGATTTCTACATCAGCGATAGTGATCAGATGATACCCCTTATATAACTTATATAAGGAGGCTGCAAACATGGTGGGAACTGCTAAAAAAAAGGAAAACTCTGCCGCCAGCTTCCGGCTTAACTTTTGTGACATGCCACCTATGATGGTTGCTGCAGACCGTGAAACCCCTGGAATAAGCGCCATACACTGAAAGAAACCGATGGCGAAAGATTTTTGGTATGAAATTTCTTTTTCCTCATGTATCTGAGGATTCTGAAACCATCGGTCTATGAATATCAGAACGATGCCTCCAAGAACGAGAAAGAGAGCGACCACAGCTACGCTTTCCAGCATCATATCAATATAATCAATAAAGAAAAACCCTATCAGCGC
>LXQK01000171.1:0-2956 GCA_001683905.1 Marivirga sp. ANT-B6 | reverse complement strand
TTAAAAATCGCTTTTGGTATAATACCAGTACCGAAAGAATAGCACCGAACTGGATGTTTACGTTAAATATTTTGGTGATTTCTAGGGTATTAATACCCAAAAGCGCCGATACAATAACCATATGCCCGGTGGAAGATACTGGCAAGAATTCCGTAAGCCCTTCTATGATAGCTAGGATAATAGCATCTAAAATGGTCATAGACTACTTCTTCGGATTATATAGTATAGCAAAGAACTGCGTTAGAAATCCCAGCATTACCACAATAGGGCCGAGTGTAAGGCCAAGAAATCCAAATCCATAAGCCTCATCATCCAACGACATAATGGTAAATCCGATAATCAGCAAGGCGATTCCACCTAACATGATCATATAATTTGTTCTGCCAAAAGCTAATTTTTCCTTATTTTCCATGTGTAAAATTAATATAATTCCTCCAAGGACATCTTGAGGTACTTGTTGATTGATAAATATGTGCTCGTAAAACCGATAATTGCACCCATGATAATTAAACCCAGGTATAGCAGTAGAATTTTTTCCGAATCCTGGAGCATCTCCAGATCAGGAATTTCATTGTTAGCATATTGCATGGTGGCAAAAAGCAAGAATGAAGCAACAATGCCCGCAATGATACCATGCATCAATGCCCTAAATAGAAAAGGACGCTGGATGAAATTAGCTGTTGCACCAACGAGTTGCATCGACCTGATTAAAAATCGTTGGCTAAACAGGGCCAGTTTGATGGTGTTATTGATGAGCATAATCACAGAGAAAAGCAATATCAAGGCAAAACCTGCCAGAATGATGCTGAGCTTGGTCATGTTCTTATTGATTGAGCTGATAAAGCTTTCTATATAGGCAACCTCAAAAACACCACCTACCGATTCAATTTCTTTTTTAACTTCTGCCAGTTTAGAGGCTTCATGAAATGCTGGATTTAGCTTGATGGTAAAAGCATCCCGCAGGGGATTTTCACCCAAAAAGTTAATAAAATCTTCACCGGTTTCTTTTATAAAAACTTCTGCTGCTTCCTCTTTAGAAATGAACTGGATTTGCGGATCGCCTCCTTTCACAAATACAAAATCCTTGTCAGATAAAGTTTTGTTGATCTTTATCTTTTCATTTTCTGTGATATAACGGTTAAGGTAAACCTGTATTTCGATATTTTCTTTGATATTGGAAGTGAGTTTCCTGGCATGTAACAAAAGCAATGCAAATAAACCAATAACAAACAAAGCAAGGGTAATACTCAATACCACGCTAAAATAGGGGTAGCTACCTAATCGTTTCTTGGTTTTAACTTTTTTGATTTTGTCGCTCATATTTCTTCGCCAAATTTAAGAATTTAAAATTAACTACGTGTTCATTGGAAGAATTATGTTGGAATGTTTTTCCTATAGCGGAAAAATAAAAAAGGTTAAAGTTTGGAGCTTTAACCTTTTCTGAGTTGTCTGTGTAAATTCTATTTCTTAGTCAATTCCTGCAATTGCTTGATCAGCGTTGCATCCTCTACTTGTTTGAAAGGTTTGATCGTTTTCTGATTCTGATCTAAGTAGTAGTATTTGTTGTTATAAAACATAAATAACTTTTTCGCAGAATCCTGTTGCAGGGTGATAATTTCATATGGGATTCCTTTAAAGTCACCATATAAGGACAGCTTATTGTTATTGAACTGGTAGTGGAAAGCGTCTTTCTCTTTGCGTTCAACAGCTTTGGGCTGGTTTTCATCTTCAGCATTCTTGTGATCAGGTGTGCTTAATGCAGGTTGCCCATCTCTAATATAAATAGGCTCTTTTTCTATGATTGTAGTTACCTGGCCTTTTTTGCCAATTGTAGATTCTCCTAATCCATTTTTCTGGCCAGCGGTTTTTTCCAGATTTTGAACCTCGTCTGTTATCTCCGCGGTACTATTAGGTGCATCTGTCGTAACACTTTCTTTAAGATTAGCATTTTCCCCAGTTGAGTCAGAATGTATTTCAGTATCCGTGGTTCCCTGATTGTCATACTGGTGCATATAGAAATATACCCCAATGCCCAATAAAGCGACACCAATTAATCCGGCCGCAAATTTTAGGGAAAGTAGTCCTGCACCTCCACCGGAGCCAACCTGAACATTGTCAAGCATCGATTTTAGTTCTGCTTTTCTGACATCCCTGATGGAGTTAATGACATCTTTTTGAAATTGAAATTCTTTATTCAATAAAGGGTCCGAATTCAATTGGCTTTCAAAATCCAGCCGCTCTGCATCTGATAGGTTCCCTATCAAATAATCTTCAATTAAGTCTGTATAATTAAAGTCTCTGTTCATGCTAATCTAAAAAATCGCTTGCTGAATATTTGTTTTTTACAATTTGATCTAATCTTTTTTTACACTTGTACTTTTTTGTTTTAGCAGTATCTGTATTTAACAACCCCAATTTTTCAGAAATGTCTTTCATCGACAAGCCATCAAAATAATAATAGGTCAATATTTTTTTACAGGTATCTCCCAGTTCATTAATGCATTCGTGTATTATTTTAATTCTTTCCTGTTTGTCATCATCGAGATATACCGCTCCGTCTTTTTCCTCGTTAGAAAGCTTACTTTTTCTGTCCAGCTCTTTTCGCCATAAGTTCAGGCAAATGCTATAAAGATAGGTACTAATTTTCGATGTGAGTACGAAATTGCCACTGATCGCTTTTTGCCAGAAGACAACCAGCGCTTCCTGATATATATCTTTCCCCTCATCTTCTGAGCCATTATTAGAAACCACAAGCTTGATCATCATCCGGTAATATTTCTTGTACAAATATTCCAATGCTTTCTCATCCCCCCTGCTGATATTCGCCAGAATCTCCGAATCCTTCATGTTAAAAAGCCTAGCTTTAGTGGTTAATACAAATAGTTCGTTAAATGTAACCTTTCCGATCTTAAATAATTGATAAAGAAAGCATATAATATTTATTATTGTATAATTC
>LXQK01000170.1:12510-62024 GCA_001683905.1 Marivirga sp. ANT-B6 | reverse complement strand
CCAAATTTTAAAACGCCGTTTTTGCCGAAGTATTAGAACATAGGGTCTTCTTCTAAAACATCTTCCCCCACATTTCTATTTACCTGTAAGTCAATGGCAGCTATATTAGGTGCTAAAACATAAAAGATGATATCATGCAAAATTTGGAACACAAAGTGGCACTCATTACCGGTGGAAGTAAAGGCATAGGGTACGGTATCGCCGAAGCACTCATGCAACAAGGGATGAAAGTGGCTATCACAAGTCGTTCGCAGGACAGTGCCGACAAGGCGGCGGCGACGCTCAACAAAGCTGGCAAAGGTGAAGCATTGGGGCTCGCAGCTGACGTACGCGATTTTTCGTCTCAGCAGCAGGCCGTAGAGCAATTAATCAATCAATGGGGGCAGCTGGACCTGCTTGTTGCCAATGCAGGTCTGGGGCATTTTGCCTCCATCGAAGACCTCACCCCGGAACAGTGGAATGAAACAATCGACACGAACCTTACGGGGGTTTTTTACAGTATCAAATCGTGTCTCAAAGCGTTGAAGGCATCGAAAGGGTATATCATGACGATCTCCAGCCTTGCTGGCACCAATTTTTTTGCTGAGGGTTCGGCCTATAATGCCAGTAAGTTTGGGCTTACAGGATTTACCCAATCGGTGATGCTTGACTTGCGCCAGCATCATATAAAAGTGACAACCATCATGCCCGGGTCGGTAGCTACCTTTTTTAATGATCACCAGCCGAACGAAAAAGATGGGTGGAAAATCCAGATCGAAGACATAGGGCAGATGGTTGTAGACCTGATGCAGATGCACCCGCGCACCTTGCCAAGTAAAATAGAAGTTAGGCCTACCAAACCAGCCTAATTCCGTTAGGCGTATCTTTTAAAACAATAAACCCCGCCAGACTTGTGCCTGGCGGGGTTTATTGTTAATATTTTTTATGCTACATAATCTACCGGGTGTGTCTTTTTTTACCATACCAGCTTTTCCCTGCTCCCCTGTTCACGCCACCTGCACCACTTTTATCTACTCTTCTGGCAGCTTCTGGTTTCTTGGCGACATGCGTCTCTATTAAGGGATAAGGATGATCTTCTACCACAGGAATGGCTTTGGAAATCAGCTTCTGGATATCTTTTAAGTACGCTTTTTCTTCGCTATCGCAAAACGAAAGCGCTATACCACTGGCACCAGCCCTTCCGGTTCTTCCAATCCGGTGGACATAGGTCTCAGGGACGTTGGGAAGCTCAAAATTAATTACGTGCGATAAGTCTTCTACATCTATTCCCCTGGCAGCAATGTCGGTCGCTACCAAAACTCTGGTACGCTTATTTTTGAAATTATTTAAAGCATTTTGCCTGGCATTTTGCGACTTATTGCCATGAATAGCCTCAGTTTTTATGCCAGAGCGGTTCAGGTCTTTCGCCACTTTATCTGCCCCATGTTTGGTACGGGCAAACACGAGTGCCGAAACAATAACTTTGTCATCCAAAAGATGTGTCAACAATGACTTTTTATCTTTTTTATCGACGAAATAAATTGCCTGCTCTACGGTATTGGCTGTAGACGAAACAGGTGTCACCTCTACCTTCGATGGATTTACCAGAATCTTGTCGGCCAGCATCACAATTTCTGGTGGCATGGTAGCCGAGAAAAACAGGGATTGCCGCCTTTCAGGGAGTTTCGCAATGATCTTCTTCACATCATTAAAGAAGCCCATGTCCAGCATTCGGTCTGCTTCATCAAGCACAAAAAGCTTGATCTTGTCCAGGCTGATAAACCGCTGATTCATCAAGTCAAGTAGCCTGCCAGGTGTTGCCACGAGGATATCTACGCCTTTTCGCAAAGCCGTAGTTTGACCATACTGCGATACACCACCAAATACAACCAAGTGTTTTAAGCCTACGTGCTTGCCATAAGCATGAAAGCTTTCTTCTATCTGGATCGCCAGTTCACGCGTAGGCGTTAAAATCAGCGCTTTAATAGCCTTGGGTCCTTTTTCCAATGGTGCCTCCTCATGCAGTATCTGCAAAATTGGAATAGCAAAAGCAGCCGTTTTACCTGTACCTGTCTGGGCACAACCTAAAAGGTCGTTTCTTTTGAGAATAAGGGGGATTGCTTGTTCTTGTATGGGCGTCGGTTGTGTATATCCTTCTGTTTTTAAAGCCTTAAGGATAGGCTCAATTAGATTTAAATGATCGAATGTCAATGTGTTAATTTTTAAATGATATAGAATTTTGTAAGATTCTTTAGAACGGAGGGCTAACGATATGTTTGGGAGAAGGATAATAAATTACCTGCCAACCTGAAATAAAAAGTCAAAGATAGTTATAAAAATGGTATGAAAGCTATTTTTATATATGCATGACAAATATTTGGAGTAAAAAGTTTACCAGCGCAATAAGTTTCGCTTCAATAGTATCCAATTTCTGAACAAGCTCTTGTAGTGGTTGGTTAAATAAATGATATCGTTTATTTAATTACCATTTTTTACTTTATTGACTTGTAATCATAAGCTATATCTCTTGGTCGCTCTATGGCAGTCATAAAATCTGTTGCTACAAATGTGGATTATCAATTATGCCGCGCAGATCCTTTCTGTCGCGATAGTAATTTAAATTGATTTCTACCTTCATTTATGAAAAAACGAAGATCGAAATAATAAAACACCCTACAAAGCTATTACCAATGTGCTTATGGAAACCTCCAAACACCGACTTAAAGTGCTTGAACGTGAAGAAGAAAGATTAACTAACCTTAGAAGCTATTCCCTGTTGGATAGTCCTATAGAAGAAGATCTTGAGGAACCAAATCATCATGCCGCAACCATTTGTGAAACGCCTGTATCGCTGATCGTTTTATCGGATAAAGAAAGGCAATGGTTCAAGTCGCACTACGGCTGGAATGAAGATGCGCCTTACGTTAATATCAATTTAAAAAAAGATCACCAACAAACGATTATTACCGTAGAAGACAACGGTGAAGGTATCGACGAAAAAATCAGCGACAGAATATACGATATTTTCTTTCGGGGCAATACCAAATCCAATGGTTTTGGTTTGGGCTTATTTATCACTAAAAAAGCGGTGGAAAAGCTAGATGGAGCGATAGCCTGTACCAGTACACCCTTTGAATCGACCATTTTCACCATCCACCTATAATCCATGCCAGGATAAGATCAGGCAGAATTTAGTCCACTCTAAGGTTGTTGATAGGGTTGGTCATGGCTGCTTTAATGGCGGGATAGCTAATTGCTAAAAAAGCAATGACCACAGAAATAAAACCTGCCAGCGCAAAGATCCACCACCTTAATTCTATTGCATAGGCAAAATTCTGCAGCCAATTTTGCATAAAATATCCCGCAATAGTAGACGAGAGCACCAGTGCAATAACGACAAGTTTCAGGAAGTCCCGTGAAATTAAAATAACAATGCCACTTATGCTTGCTCCCAGAACTTTGCGAATACCAATTTCACGGGTTTTTCGCACGACTACAAAAGCGATAAGACCCCAAAGCCCCATGCAACAGATCAAAACAGAGATGAAGGAAAAGATTCTAAAAACCTGGTAATCCCGATTTTCCTGTTCATACCGAGCTGCCAAAGTTTGGTCAATAAAGGCAACCTCGTACACATTCTCAGGGTACACCTGTTTCCAGGCGGCTTCAATTTCCGCTAATGTTGCCTGCAAATCCCCTGGATTAATCCTTATCCCCGCGGAAAGATGGAAATACGGAATGGGAGTCATAGCCACTGGCCTTATATTGATGTGCAAGGAAGTCGTATGAAAATCTTCTGTTACACCCACAATTATAGGTTTAATATCATTTAATCCAAGCCCGATCCACTGACCCAGTGCATCTTCCGGGTTAACATAACCTATTGTCTTTGCCAGCGTTCTGTTTACCACCACGGCAGTGCCAATATTTTGTTCTTCGGATGGCAGAAACCAGCGACCTGCAATCATTTGCATTTGGTAGGTATCTTTATAAGCCCTATCGCAGGCAATAACTACCGCATCGTAACCCATCTCGGCAGGTAAGTCTGCTGCGAGAAAACTTGTGGATAACCCGTTACCGGAAATTGGAGCTCCCAGACAAAAAGATACGGCATTAATGGCGGATTGCTTTTGAAGCAAAGTATAAAAGGCATCCCTTTTTGTACTATCCCGCTCAGGGAGCGATACTTCTATAACAGCATCCTTATTAAACCCAAGCCCTTTATTTTGAAAATATTTCATCTGACTTGCTATGACCAGCGTGCAAATGATAAGGGCTGTAGATATTGTAAATTGAAAAATCACCAGAGACTTTCTGAGCAGGACCGATGATTTTCCGGGCATTGCTAACTTGTTGGTGAGCGCCGTGATGGGGCTAAAGCCAGCAAGAATCATGGCGGGATAAACACCGGAAATGATCGTAATGATTAAAATAATCCCCAGCGCCCGACCAATAAAGGGTATACTGATCAACTGCGTAACGACCATGGACTTATCCAGAATCTGGTTGATGTAAGGTAATGCCACAACGGCCAGCACGACGCCAAGCAAAGTGGCACAAAATGTAACCACGAAGGTCTCGAGCATATAGTGAAAAAATAACTGCTGTTTCGAGGCGCCGATACTTTTACGAATACCGACCTCCTTCGATTTGTTAAAGGCAAATGAGGTAGCCAGGTTGATGTAATTTACGCAAGCTATTAAAATGATAAAAGTCCCTAAAAGCACAAGTATAGAGAGATATTTATCACTGGTAATATAGGTGGGATTGTCGTTTTCGTAGGTCAAATCAAAATGGATGTCGGCAATGGACTGCAAGTGTAGCAGATCTTTCTTACCGGAGTCAGAATCGGCGTTGCGTTGTATAATTGCCGTTAGCGAGGTCTCTGTGGCATCCTTATTTGGGTCACCTTTTAGCCTGACATAGCTATATCCTTCGGCTGTAAAGTTCCAGTTAAGAATGTCCAATCCATTCGGCAATTTATCATTGAGCGTAGCATAAGAGATAATCATAGAGAAAGGCAGATGGTTCAGCGTTGTAACATCCTTCACGACGCCCGTTACTTCAACCTCATAGTTGTTATCCACCTTAATCATTTTCCCAATGGGATTATCAGCCCCAAAATATCGTCTGGCGGTACTTTCCGCTAGGACAACCTGATTAGGATTTAGCAACGCCTTAGTCGGATTCCCCAACATCCAGAAGTTCTCGATTTTGCCAAAATCCAAAACCTGAAAAAACATGGAATCAGCAAAAAGAATATCTGCTTCATTAAAAGGATCTGCTTCATTAATCCTTACATCCATATTTTTTTCAAAGTGAGTTTGAGTAGCGAAAATACCTTCGTACTCCTCCCGTAGCAGCTGGGCCGTAGGATACGGTACGGCCGCACTATATGATGTTTCTCCAGATTGTACTTTTTCACTGACAATTCTATAAACCTGATCAGGGTTGGTATGAAATTTATCAAAGCCTTTTTCATAGTCAATGATCAAAAAGATAAGCACGCCAACTGCCAGTCCCAACGAAAGCCCTAAGAGATTGATGAGCGTAAAACTTTTGTTTAACCAAAGGCTACGGAAAATTTGCTTGAGAGTATGGTATAACATAGCATGAGGGAAAGGGTTATTTTGATTCATTTCAATTTTTATACCACTATTTAAAGTATTGATATACAAATGATTGCGAATTTAATATAGCTAATGATGTTTGATATCGTACACCATATGTCTGATTTCGTACACGGGTCGAAGTTTACAATCCAGCCAATACAAAAACACTTACCTTTCTGTTTTAAAAAATATCCATAGGACAGCAGAATTATTTTGCGCAATCAAATTATAAATCTAATTTGGAACATTACTTAGATAAAATGGATCAAAACCAGCTTCAAGCTCTTCAGGAAGCGCTGCAATTTTCTCCTGATAACATTCCGCTACGCAAACATATCGCCGGATTGCTGTATCAGCAGCAAGCTTTTGAAGAGGCCGAGGGGCATTTTAAAATTATATTAAAATCACAACCTGGCGATCTGGATTCCAAGCTAGGTCTCGCAGGCTGCTTTTTAGGGTTAAACAAAATTTCTTCGGCTATTATTCTCCTGGAAGACCTCATCAAGGAAAATCCTCCATCTGTGCCCGCATTACTCTTATATAGCCGATCCCTCCTGGAAGATGGCGCACAAGCGCAGGCCTCGGAAGTTTACCAGCAAGCGCTGCAACTGGACCCTAATGCAAATGATGAAGCTTTAGAAAATAGGCTGAAACAAAGTTTACAGGCCGACATGCAACAGGTCGACGACCAGGAAATGGCGTCATCGGCCATAGCCGTAGAAAGGCCGAATATCTCTTTCAAAGATGTTGGCGGGCTAGACCATGTGAAAAATGAGATAGACCTCAAGATCATCAAACCCCTCCTGCACAAGGAGCTATATGCTGCCTACGGTAAAAAGGTAGGAGGTGGCATATTACTGTACGGACCGCCAGGCTGCGGCAAAACACACCTGGCCAGGGCTACTGCGGGTGAGGTGAAGGCAAAATTTATGAGTGTTGGCATCAATGATGTATTGGATATGTGGATTGGCAATAGCGAAAAAAACCTCCACCAAATCTTTGAAACAGCACGCCGGCACCGTCCTTGTGTATTATTTTTCGATGAAATAGACGCCCTCGGCGCCAATCGCTCCGACATGAAGCAGTCAGCAGGGCGGCACCTGATTAACCAGTTCCTGGCAGAGCTCGATGGGTTGGAGTCTGACAATGATGGTCTCCTGATCCTGGGCGCCACCAATGCACCATGGCATCTCGATCCCGCCTTTCGAAGGCCCGGTCGTTTCGATCGCATTATCTTTGTATCCCCTCCCGACCAGCTTAGCCGTGAGGCCATTCTGAAAGTAAAACTGCAAAAGAAACCAGCCAAAAACATAGATTATAAAGATGTTGCCAAGGCCACGCATAATTTTTCTGGTGCCGACCTGGAGGCCGTTATCGATCTGGCCATAGAAGAGAAATTGGCGGAGGCTTTCAAAACCGGCGTTCCTGCTCCCCTTTTAACCAAAGACCTGAAGAACGCTGTCAAAAAACATCGCGCCACAACCTTAGAATGGTTTAGTACTGCCCGAAATTATGCTTTATACGCCAACGAATCAGGTCTCTACGATGAGATCCTCACCTATTTAAACATCAAGAAATAATGGTAGAGCCAGCAATGCAACGGGCAATGTTGTTGATAGAGCAAAGTAATTTTCAGCGCGCAGAAAGTGAGCTTAAAGTGGCACTTTCACAGGAGCCAAATAACGAAGAAGCCCTGGTTCTCCTGGCGTTATGCAAATATAACGTTGGTGAATATCTTCTGGCGCAGGAAACTGTGGAAAGAGCCATTTCCATCAACCCCGCGAACGATTTCGCCATACATTTGCTCGCACGCATATACTTTGCCCTTCGTAAAAGTATATTGGCTATGGCAAAAATAGACGAGGCCATACTTTTAAACCCCTATAATGCTGATTATTTTGGCGTCAAGGCGCAACTTCACCTCAATAGCAAAGATTTTAAAGATGCGCTAAGCATGGCTAATGAAGGGCTATCGGTAGATCCGGAAAACCTGAACTGCCTCAATATCCGATCGGCTGCCTTGGGCAAGCTGGGTGACAAGGAAGCCGCTTATGAAACAATAAATACAGCCCTTGAAACCGATCCTAATAACGCCTTTACACACGCTAATTTCGGCTTTACACTACTTGAAAAGCGGGAGTATGATAAGGCATTGGTGCATTTTAAGGAAGCATTAAAAAATGACCCCAACAGCGAATATGCAAAAGCTGGGCTCATCGAAGCGTTGAAGTCAAAGTTCTTTATTTACAGCCTGTTCCTGCGTTACAGCTTTTGGATCGGCAACCTGAAGGGGAAACTTCAGTGGGCCTTCATCATTGGCTTTTATGTACTTTTTAGAGTGCTGCGAAGTACCGCTGAAAACAATAGCTCGCTGCAGCCGGTGCTGATACCCATCATGGTGGGGATGTTTATCTTTGCCTTTTCCTCATGGTTTCTGTCCCCGCTCCATGATTTATTCCTCTTCCTTAATCCATATGGTAAGTATGCCCTTTCCAACCGCGAAAAACGTGTGGCGAGGTTGGTGGGAGCCCTGCTTTTTGTCGCTATGATTTCATTGTTGATCTATGCGTTCTTTAGCACTGATCATTGGCTTGGCCTGGCAGGATTTTCATTATTGATGCTTATCCCTATTGGAAGTATGTATAACGGAGAGACGAAGAGAAGTGATCAAATTCTGGTGTCCTATACAGTAATTACGGCTATCATAGGACTTTTAGCTTTGTGGTTAAGCCTGGTGAACGGTATCCTCATCAATTTCATCAGCTTCTTTTTCCTGATTGCCATTTTCGTCTACCAATGGGTCGCTAACTTCGTCATCAGTAAGGCAAACCGCTAAAGGTCGACTGTAAACAGCAGATAACGGTAATTTAATCCACCTCGTAAAGTGGATCAAATTGCATCCAGAAGATTTGAGAATAATCACGTCACAAATATTCCTCCGACACCCATTGGTTTAGGGACATCATTTCGCTTTATTTGTATAATGAGTTTATTTGTTACAGCCCTCAATTCAGGTAGCAATGGCAATTGCTTCTATATTGGCAACGAGAAGGAGGCAGTGTTGATAGATGCGGGCATCAGCTGCCGCGAAATTGAGCGCCGCATGGTGCGTCTTGGGCTTTCGATGAGCAGGGTAAAGGCGCTGTTTATCTCTCACGAACACAGTGACCATATCAGAGGGGTGAGGGTGCTGGCAAAAAAATATCAGCTACCAGTCTATAGTACGCCAGGCACATTAAATAAGACACACCTTTATCCTGAAGATCCCCTGCAACAAAAACTGATGCCTTATCATGCCGTATCCATCGGAGCAATGACTGTCACCGCTTTCCCTAAAAACCACGATGCACACGACCCGCAGAGCTTCGTGATCAAGTATAATGATATTTGCGTGGGAGTATTTACCGATATCGGCACACCCTGCGAACATGTGATCAGGCATTTCAAGTGTTGCCATGCTATATTTCTTGAAACCAACTATGACACGGAAATGCTCGAAAAGGGCTTCTATCCATACCACCTAAAGCGCCGCATCAGCAGCGCCTATGGGCATCTTTCCAATCAGCAGGCATTGGAGATCTTCTGTAAGCATAAGCCCGCTTTTATGTCGCACCTGTTTTTGTCGCACCTCTCGAAGGAAAACAATGACCCTGCGCTTGTGCATGGTCTTTTCCAGGCGCATGCTGATGGCGTAGAAATAATCCTCACCTCCCGGACAGCAGAAATCCCTGTCTATCAGATTGATCCATTCAGCATTCCAGCCGCAATACCAGCCGTTCAGCTCTCGTTGTTCGCGTAGAGAATGGAGTCAGTAAAATTTTTCTGGAACTTTTCTACCTTTCAGTAGCCAATACCTCTTTCAGATTTGGGAGAAAGGGTTTAGCTGTAATGGGTGAGGGATAGAGGCATTGTATGAGCCCGAAATGGCACGTGTGAAGGGGGCGAGTGCCGAAAGCCCGACGCTGCGCGGCAGGAGCGTGGGTGGGAAAAGCGGCACCCCCAGAACCGCACATCATGGGCCAGCTGATATCGAAACGTCGTGCCTATTGCTTTGATATTTTTCCGCTTTCGGAGGCCTGCTTTTATCTACGGTGTCGTTCCCCGAAGGATATAGAACCCGCTCCCCTGGCGTTAGATAAGCAATGTACTTGCCCGGAGTCGTATGCCACAATGGTTTCCCTGACTTCCTTTTTGAACAGAACGCTTACCATAAATGTTATGAAGGTCATGCAACAAAAATCCAAATACGTATACTCCTTTAGGAGCCTTATCATTTTACCGATGTTGCTTGCTACAGCTGCGGTCGCCCAGTCACCACAGGGGCTCCCCAAGCCAAGCGACAATGATCCTATCGATCTGTCATCACCTTTTAGCATTATCTTCTATATTGGCATTCCAGTATTGGCAATTGTGCTGTATCTGGTAATGAGAGGTAGAAAAAAGAGAGAAAAGTAGCAGGAAGAGATGCTGTAAAAAGAATATCCGCAAAGTTGGCTATTATCCTTATTGCACCATTTTCTTCACATATACAACAGAACGTACCATGCCTTTGCAAAACGAAGCCTCGCGTTGCGCAATCAGTTGGTGCCGTGCAAAAAAGGCAGCAAATGGAAGCAACTTCTTTGCCTCGAGCCTGGTCATTATTTTAAAGAATAGCAGCATCGTCTTTACCAAAATGCTTTGCCACCACCGGTGGGTCGTGGCAGATAGCTCGAAGTCGCACATCAACCACAGCCCATCTTCATGCAGCGTCTGCCGCAATAGCGCCATGATGTTTTCCAGCTTTTCAGCGGTAAAAAGATCAAGATAGAAAAAAGTGATAATCACATCATAGGTTTTGCCTGGTTTCAGGACTGTCTCTGTGCCATGTGCCCATTGTATCTTCCCTGACAAATGTGGCGGTTCCTGCTGGCGGGCTATCCTGAGCATTTTTTCTGACGCATCGATATAATAGATCTTACCCACCTGCGCTGGCATCGCATGCAAAAACCTGCCCGTACCGCCTCCCAACACCAACACGCTGGCGTCTGCTGGAATAGTATGCAAAAACTCTCTCTGAGCATCCCATAGCCGCTTTCCGAAGACAAAGTATACCAACCTGTCGTAAATTCCAGCGATCAGATTGTAGTCGTTTAATGCGCCCATTTTCATGAAAGCAGCAAGATAGATGGAAAAAAGAAAACCAGGTCGCCAAATATCCGGTACGTTATATTTTGAAACCACGATGGTTTTACAAAGATAAGATGAAGCATGAAGGTCATCGCTAGTAGAATGTACTGCCACAGGAGCAACGACTCGAATCCAAGGGCGATTACGGCTGCCAAACTGGCATATTGTAGGCCTAACAATAGCCACAGCGTATATTTGGTGAAGGGCATTCCCCAATGTGTAACGATAGACGGCTGCCCATCTTCCAGATCACTGTCATACTCGAGGTAAGCAAATAGAACCACATTGGTCATGGCCACCAATAGCAGCTGCACAAAAAGGATGCGCATGGGCATTACCAGGAAAGAAGGATCCTTAGAGAACCCTACAAGAAAAATTCCCAGCGTATATACCAAGGCGATAATGCCTTCTTTGGGAAAATAAAACCCCTTCACATAACGAACGGCAACAAAGTAAATACCCACTAAGCTGAGCAGCAGCAAACCGTTCAAAAGCACAGCCGCGGGCAAATAAAACAAAATGCCAATCCCTGCCAGCGCCATCAACCCGCAAGTCCATGCAATAGGCTGAAAATATTGCTGGTGAACCTGATGCCGATAGCTATGTGCACGGTGTCGGATTTGGCGTGCATCCAACAGGTGATCGACTGTATAGATCAGCCACACGCATACCGCCAAGGCAGTAAAGGCAGGCCACAATACCTTCACCCCCGCCACCCGGGCAACGGCGCAAGCACAGATGGCAGCCCCTGCGGCTACATCAATACTGAAGACATTGATATACCGATAAATCCTGAAAAACATATTTCTGGGTATGGCTAAAGTGGGCGTGCCCCTACGGGTCGCGCTTTCCGCTCCAAATCCTCGCCACGCGTACCTTGTGGCTGTGGGTTTTCCGCTGCAATCCCTCACGCAAAATGCACCATTTCGTGCAAATAAACACCTAAAAAGGCATAAAAAAAGCCCAATTACTTGCGCTTTTTAATCATGGGCTTGAAAGGTTTACCTACCACCGAGTGCCTCTGCACCGGCCACAATCTCTAAGATCTCCGTAGTAATGGCAGCCTGTCTTGTTCTGTTATATTTCAATTTCAACTCCTTAAGTAGTTCACCCGCATTTTCCGTCGCCTTATCCATGGCTGTCATCCTGGCCCCATGTTCGGCGGCATTAGATTCCAGCAACGCTTTATAAAACTGGATTTTCAATGAGGTAGGGATGAGCTCCTCCACAATATAATCCTTAGACGGCTCAAAAATATAATCGATCGTATTGCTGTTGCTTTCGCCATCTACTTCTGCTTCAGGAATTGGCAGAAACTGCTCGGTACGCATGATCTGAGTAGCTACATTTTTAAACTCATTGTATACCAGTTCTACACGGTCGTACTCATCGTTTTTAAAAGCCTCCATGGCATATTCTGCGGCAAGCTTTGCTGTGTCGAAAGAAAGATCCGAAAATATGCCCCCAAAGTCAGGGACGATTTCAAAGCCACGCTTGCGGTAGTTGTCCAGTGCTTTTTTGCCTATCGGCAATATCACAACTTGCTCCTTAGTATATTGGCGCACATATTTTTCTTTGAGCAAGGCAGTGGTCGCACGAAAAACGTTGCTGTTAAAACCCCCACACAACCCTTTATCAGAAGTAATGGCAATGATCAACACCCTGTTTATTTCGCGTCTTGTACTGTATACGCTGGCATCATCATCCCCCTGTCCACCACTTACGTTTCTAAGTATCTCGCCCAGTTTCTGAGCATAGGGGCGCATTTGGGTTATTCTTTCCTGTGCCCTGCGCAATTTTGATGCGGCCACCATCTTCATGGCCCTGGTAATCTGCTGCGTAGAAGATACCGAACTGATCCTGCTTTTTACCTCTTTTAAATTCGCCATTTGTTGTGTGTATGAATGATAAAACGAGCCGATGATGTGTCATGCTGAGCATGCCACATCGAGCACTCATTTCCTTCAATTTAATTTGCGTATCGCTTCGCTAAATCTTCCGCCGTAGCCTTCAACACTTTGGTAATATTATCATCCAGCTTTCCAGCTTTGATATCTGCCAATACGTCCCTATGTTGTGTAGAAAGTAGTGCAAGGTATTCTTTCTCGAATTCCCTTACCTTACTTACCGGCACATTGTCCATATGGCCTTTGGTAGATGCATATATGATAGCAACCTGCTGCTCTACCGGTACGGGAGAGTACTGGGGCTGCTTCAATATCTCAAGGTTTCTTCTTCCTCTTTCGATGGTTAGCTTTGTAGCCGCATCAAGGTCAGATCCGAATTTAGCAAAAGCCTCAAGCTCTCTAAACTGAGCCTGGTCTAGCTTTAACGTTCCCGCAACTTTCTTCATCGACTTGATTTGCGCATTACCACCTACCCGCGATACAGAAATCCCCACGTTAATGGCTGGTCTGATACCCGAGTTAAACAGGTCAGTGTCCAGGAAAATCTGCCCGTCTGTTATGGATATCACGTTGGTAGGAATATAGGCCGATACGTCGCCCGCCTGAGTTTCGATGATGGGAAGCGCTGTTAAAGAACCGCCACCTTTTACAAGGCCAACCAGGGACTCCGGAAGATCATTCATCTGCATGGCAAGCTCATCGTTGGAGTTGATCTTCGCAGCTCTTTCCAACAACCTTGAGTGAAGGTAAAATACGTCACCAGGATAGGCCTCACGTCCCGGAGGCCTTCTTAATAGCAAAGACACCTCGCGATAAGCTACCGCCTGCTTGGAAAGATCATCATATACCACCAGGGCCGGTCGGCCGGTATCTCTAAAAAACTCGCCAATCGCTGCTCCTGTAAATGGAGCGAAAAACTGCATTGGTGCAGGTTCAGAGGCTGAAGCAGCTACGACCACCGTGTAATCCATCGCGCCACCTTTCTCAAGTGCCGCGACGATATTTGCAACCGTCGATGCTTTCTGCCCTATAGCAACATATATACAATATACTGGCTCTCCTTTTTCAAAAAATTCTTTCTGGTTAATGATCGTATCGATGACAACAGCAGTTTTACCTGTCTGGCGGTCACCAATAACCAATTCCCGCTGACCACGGCCAATAGGGATCATCGAGTCTATTGCTTTGATACCTGTTTGCAGCGGCTCGTTTACCGGCTGACGGTAAATTACACCAGGAGCTTTTCTCTCCAATGGCATTTCGTACAACTGCCCCGTCAATGGACCCTTACCATCAATAGGATTCCCCAAGGTGTCTACAACCCTTCCCAACATGCCATCGCCAACCTGTACAGAAGCGATCTTCTTGGTTCTTTTTACAGTGTCGCCTTCTTTTACCCCTTTGTAATCGCCCAATAATACGGCACCTACATTATCCTCTTCAAGGTTCAGTACAAGCCCTATCAGGCCGTTACCGAATTCCAACAACTCACCCGATTGTGCCTTGGATAAACCATAGATCCTGGCAACACCATCGCCAATTTGCAGCACTGTACCCACTTCTTCTAATTCAGCCTCAGTCTTAAAGTTAGAGAGTTGCTCTCTTAGTATCGCCGAAACCTCATCTGGTCTTACATTTGCCATGTATTTATACTTAAATTTTTGTTAATTAATTTACTATCAGCTTTTGATAACAATTAGTACTCCTTGATATATGGATTTTTGCTAAACTTAGACCTCAGCTCCTTCAATTTGGTATTGATAGAGTCGTCGATCTGCCGGTCATCTATCTGCAGGATAAATCCCCCGATGATATCCTCATCCACAACTTCTGTAAGTTCTACCGATTTTCCTGAAATCCGCTCAACAATCTGCCTGAATTGTGCTCGCAGCTCGGGCGTAATCGGAAAGGTGGTTGTCACTTTAGCTTCTTCTATTCTTTTATTGACGTTATACTGGCTATGAAACTCATCGGCAATACCAGCCAAAAACGACTCCCTGTTCTTCCGTGAGATAATCTCAAATATGGAAATGGTCATCGGGTGAACTTTTCCAGAAAATATGGCTTTCAGGATCTTTAATTTTTTGTCGTGCTTGATGATAGGGTTTTTCAACATATTAGAAAAATCCCTGTTTTCGCCAATCGTTTTGCTAAACAAAAGCATGTCTTGATGCACCTCTTCCAACACTCCTTTTTCCTCTGCTAATCCTAACAAAGACTTCGCATACCTGGAATTGATTCTTATATCAGACATGGATTTTAGTTTATTTGAAGGTCCTTGATATATCTATCTACCAACCCTTTCTGTTCTGTTGATGCACTGAGATCCTTGCGAAGTAGCTTTTCGGCAACCTGCAGTGATAATGTAGCAACCTGATTTTTCAATTCGGTCATCGCAGCCTGCTTTTCGTTGATGATGACCGCCCGGGCATCATCAATCATCTTCTGGCCGATTTTCGAAGCCTCCTCACGTGCTTCATCCTTGATCATGGTGGCAGTAGACAAGGCTTCTTTCAACATCTTGTCTCTTTCCAGCCTGGCTTCGGCTAATATTTTTTCATTCTCTGCCTGCAGCTTTTTCATTTCCTGCTTGGCAACTTCAGCAGCTTCGAGTGCTTCTGTTATTGAGTTTTCCCGCTCTTCCAGAGAGGCAAGGATTGGCTTCCAGGCATACTTAGAAAGGAGGAATAGCAGGACAAGAAATCCTATCAACTGCCAGAATATTAAACCTTCACTAGGGATGAGTAAATCCATTGTTTTTTCTTTTTATTTAATGTTAACTTAAAATAAGCCCGGCAAGCCTTGCCAAATGCTACAGCTTACCAGGCTTAAAATTAAAATGCGTAATCGATGCTTGTAACGATCAAAAGACAAACTACAACACCAAATAACGATACTACTTCAATAAGAGCAGCGATGATCAACATGGCAGTTTGAATTCTACCCGCAGCCTCTGGCTGACGAGCAATACCTTCCATAGCCTGACCACCGATTCTACCGATACCAAGACCCGCGCCTATTGCAACGATTCCAGCACCGATACCAGCACCCATTAAAGCAAAACCAGCAGTTAATAATAATGAAGTTAACATAGAAATTTATTTATATAAGTAAAACAATTGAATGAACGATTAAATCAAAGCCTTATCGACATGATGTTCATCATGGTGGTGTTCTGCAATAGCAGCACCGATGTACATCGAAGAAAATAAGGTAAACACATAGGCTTGTATTGTGGCCACCAGTATTTCGATGATATTGATAAACACAACCATCACACTACTGACCACACCCATCGCATAAGAATTGAAGATAAAGGCAAGTCCTATGAGGCTTAATATTACAATATGACCTGCCGTAATAGCCACAAACAACCTGACCATCAATGATATAGGCTTGGTGAAGATACCAATGATTTCTACAGGAACGATGATAAGCCACAACAATTTAGGAACCCCTGGCGTCGCAAAGATATGCTTCCAGTATTCTTTGTTGCCATTCACGTTGGTGATCAGGAAAGTGATCATCGCCAGCACAAATGTGACGGCAATATTGCCAGTAAGGTTGGCAGCACCTGGTAAGAGGCCTAAAAGATTTCCAAACCAGATAAAGAAAAACAAGGTCAACAAGTAGGGGAGAAAACGCGCGTATTTGGGCCCAATATTCGGCTTTGCAATTTCGTCCCTGATAAATATGATGATGGGTTCGAAAAACGAGGCAACTCCTTTTGGCGCCGCTTTCGGGTGATTCTTATAGCGTTTTGCTACAGCGAACATGATAAATATCAGCACCAAAACGGTGATGAAAAGCATCGCCACATTTTTTGTAATAGAGAAGTCATAGACGTTGCGCGAAGGGTCTTCAGCCACAATATGTTCATGCTCGTCTATCGTATAGCCTGCATGAGATACTTTTTCGTGCGTCTCAGGGTCCAGGAAATTATTTGAAGAAAAAATTTCCAGTCCGCGATCAGCAGAATAAAGAATTACTGGTAAAGGTAAGGTAAGATGCGCATGTCCAATATTGGCAAAATGCCAGTCATGAGTGTCCTTGATGTGATGTAAAATATATTCCGTTTTGCTTTCGCCCTCTTCAACCTCCTGCTCTTCAACTTCCTGAGCGGTGGCAACCTGAAAAGAAAAAGACATCATCATTAATACTAAAAAAATCCTTATTAGTTCGTTAATTTTTGACTTTTCGGCACAACCTTTCATAATGAAATATCCTTTTTTGAAATCCGGCGCAAGTTAGCGATAATGCTATATATTTCAAATACTAAATAGAACAAATAGACAAGAAAAAAATCCACGACAAGAATTAACCTGTCTCCGGCACCACTAAGCAACAATAAGGTCATAATTACGATGCTTAAAAACATGCGCAAGACGGTACTTCCAAGAATCATCGTTATCTGGTTTCCCTCTCTGATCATGATCAGCAAGTTGAAAAGGGCAACAATAAGCGCAACCAATGCCGAGTATACAATGATATAGTTGATCATTTCGTGCACGATACCCGCAGTGACATCAATTTGGGACAGCGTAAAAAATATCCCCCAGATGATCAAAGTCAATCCTACTATCTTCAATAATTGGAAAAAAAATAATTTGCCTTTGCTTTGAGGCATAGTCTCACGCTTTTTTGGAAAGCACAAATATAGTGTTTAAAAAAATAAAAAAACGACTGATTTTTATTGTTTCCTGATGCAAAGGTGCCCTGAAAGCCTACTACCCGCTCTACGGGGCCTTCTTAGGAGCTCTGCAGGAACTATTACCGTATATATGGATATCGATGATCAAATTGGAAAGACTTAGTCTTTAGGCAAAGACCTGTAAAGGGTATAAATGGAGCCGAATATCCCCAAGAAGGCGAGGATAAGTACAAACAAGGGATTGTTATTATTAAACTTCTCGTCCAGCTTGATGCCCGCCCAAACGCTGACACCAATCACGGCCAGCATTTGGAAGGCAAGACCTGAATACTTCAGGTAATCCAGCATAGGGTTTTTATCCTTTGACTGGTTCGGGTCTGTTTTGTTGAATGGTTTCTTGTTGTTTTGTGCCATTTTTTGACCTATTGTCAGGCGTACCCATTTTACATGATCCATTAAATGCTGCGCCTGACTCTACAACCAGTTTGCTGGTAAGGATATCACCATGTACCAGGGCGGTTGGTTTTAGAACCAGTAGTTCTGTTACTTCAACAAAACCCTTTACCTCACCTTCAATTTCTGCATTCTGAGCATAAATATTGCCGTCTACATGTGAAGATGGTCCCAAAACCACTTTCGATTTCGACTTGATATTGCCAATAACCTTTCCTTCAATTCTTATGTTTCCAAAGGCTTCAATATTTCCTTCTAAAACTGTACCCTTTCCGATGTTATTGCTGGAGTCTCGAATTTCTTCTGATACTTTCTTATTTTCTTTATTGTTAAACATGATGGTATATTTTGATTGTTATAATGAGATATATGCTTCCGGGTCAACGGGGTTTCCATTGTGCCATAATTCGAAATGCAGGTGCGGGCCCGAGGTTAACTCACCTGAGTTTCCGATAATGGCTACCAGGTCTCCTGCCCGAACAAAGTTCCCCGTCTTTTTTAACAGAGCCGAATTGTGTTTATATATAGAAATAAGATTACTGCGGTGTTGAATGGCAATAACATTGCCCGTCTCCTGCGTCCATGAGGAAAATATAACCGTGCCGTCGGCAACGGATTTTATAGGCTCATTACTTTTAGAAACAATATCAACACCATAATGATCCCTTTTTGAATTATAAGGTGATGTGATGATGCCAGAGACCGGCGAGAAGAAGAAAATTTCCTGTAAGTCAGCTATCTCACCAGATCTTCTTGTTATTCCAATTCCTGAATCCTCAAATTCTTTCCTGAAGGCAGAATCTATTTCAGGCAAGTTATACAGGTTTACGTCCTTATTAAGATTCTGTAGCCGCTCCGAATCCGAGGGTACCGATTTACCAAGTTCTATTACTTCATCATTTCCCGTCAATACATATTGGAAACTATGGATAAATTTATCTTTTTTTGCTACCTCATTAGCCAGTGAATCAATGGCAAGCGACAGGGCAATGAGCTTCCTGTTGGTCTCAAGCTCGGCATGTCGCGGATCTACCCATTGCGAAAGAATGGTCTTGGAGAGGTATAAGCTGATGGTGAGGAAAATGATAAATATAGAAACAAAAAAAACGATTAACTTTGCGTAGTTAAAGCTAAATGTCGACTTTTCAGCAAAGTTTTCCTCATTACGGATAATCAAAAGATATCTGTTAGTCAGCCAGTTAGATAATGTTTTTCTAGACTTCAAAAGGGAATGATTTTGTTGTTATTTTGTTTTTACATAATTAACCAATAGAACTTACACTATTGTATTAATATTCCAATTATTTCGTTTCATTGTAAGGTTTAAAGGTATTTTAATTGAAAATAGTAGCTCAAAGATTTCTAATAGTGAAAGCAGCTGTGCTCCTGATACTTATGTCAGGCTGTTCAGCGGAACGAAAAAACCTGGTAAGTAAAACCTTTCATAATACCACAGCACGGTATAATGCCTATTTTATTGCCCGGGAAAAGATGGGTGAGGTAGAACAAGCCATTCAAAATGCCCATGTCCATAATTACAATGAGGTACTAAAAGTATTTCCTTTGGTAGATTCTTCTGCGGTAAATTCAGTTGACAAGCAACTGGAGGAGTGTCTACAAAAAGCATCGATTGCCATACAAAGACACAAAAATAGTAAGTGGGTAGATGATAGTTACATTCTGGTGGGAAAAGCGCGCTATT
The DNA here is from genome assembly GCA_001683905.1 of Marivirga sp. ANT-B6. Classification (GTDB taxonomy): domain Bacteria; phylum Bacteroidota; class Bacteroidia; order Cytophagales; family Cyclobacteriaceae; genus ANT-B6. Next base: position 42,551 of record LXQK01000170.1, on the reverse strand, counting down.
ATAATGCAGATTTTGTAAAAGCCATCGCTACCTATAAGCTGGTAAATACAAAAAGTGAGGATAAGGATGCGCGGCATGCGGCACTTATAGACCTGATGCGCACCTATATAGATTATAAGGAAGAGAATAATGCCATTGCTGTTTCTGATTACCTTAAGAAGGAGACATTAAATAAAACAAACCAAAAAAACCTCTTTTTAACACGTGCTTACTATGCCCAAATCAAGGGAGATTCTAATGCGTTGTTGAAAAATCTGGAACTAGCCATACCCTTAGTTAAGAAAAAAGATGGCAGAGCTAAATACCTTTTTATCCTGGGGCAGCTATATCAACAAAAAGGAGACGATGTGCTGGCTTATGAGCATTATGAAAAGAGCGTAAAAAGTAATCCTACGTATGAACTTTCTTTTTACGCCCGCCTGAATATGTACCAGACCTATGAGCTCTCGAAAAACCGGGAGACGGATAAGATAAGGAAGTACTATGGCAAACTCCTCAGAGATGCGAAAAATAAGGAATATAGAGATAAGATATATTATGAAATGGGCGGCTTTGAGCTAAAACAAGATAACTTGCAGGAAGCCATTGCAAATTATATAGCATCTACCCGTGCAAGTGTCGCCAATCCCCGACAAAAGGCTCTTTCATTTTTACAACTGGGCAAGATTCATTTTGAGAAACTAAAGAAATTCGCCTTAGCTAAAAGTTATTATGACAGTACGCTGCAAAGCATGCCACCTGATGACGCTATGTTTCCTGCTATTCAGCAGCGGCAAAAAATACTAGCTAATTTTGTGGAGCAGATTGAAATCATTCAATTGCAGGACAGCCTGCTTGCCCTGGCTGAGATGGATAAGACAGCGTTAAACGACTTTTTGGACAAGATCATCGCCGCAAAAAACAAGGAAGAAAAACAAAAAGAAAAACAAGCCGAAATTGCCAACAGGCGAAATGCTACCTTTAACAACACAGACCAGACGGGTTTTGCTCAAAATACCACAGAAGGCGCAACCTGGTATTTTTATAATGCCACTGCAGTGGCAAGGGGGCAGAACGAATTTCAACGCATATGGGGCAATAGAAAGCTTGAGGACAACTGGCGTAGATCAGACAAAGATAATTCAGCCAATGTGGTCAGAGAAGCTACCGCACCTTCAGCAGAAGAAGTAACCGCTGAGCAACCCGTAGACCAGTTAGCTATTGATGATGCTGTGAAAGCGGAGATGATTGCCTCTATTCCGTATAATCAGGAAGAAAAGCACGTGGCTTTGGAAGCAATAGAAAATGCGTATTATAAATTGGGAAATATTTACAATTTTGATTTAAATGACAAACTTGGTGCTATAGGAAGTTATGAGACGATTCTCACCAGGTTTCAGGAATCTGAATACAAAGCGGAGCTCTATTATTTGTTATACCTCTTATATAAAGAGCGTGATATTGCAAAATCTGACGCTTTCAAAGAAAAAATAATTCGGGAGTTTCCCAATACCAATTATGCCCGGATCATACAAAATCCTAACTTTAAGGAAGATACGAATATAGCGAATGAGCAAATTAGGTTACAGTATAAACAGGCCTATGCATTATATCAGCAGGGACAATTTGATGCGGCACAAGCTGTAATAACTTCAGCTAAGAATGCATATCCAATTACAGATTTTGCTGATAATCTCAGGCTCTTAGAAATTATGATCATTGGTAAAGTTGAGAATAAATATAATTATCAATTTGCGCTGAAGAACTTCATCGAAAACTTCAAAGACAGTGAATTGATCCCGTATGCGCAAAAACTTTTAATAGCATCGGAAGAACTTGCCAAAAAGATCACCGATGAAAAAGGAGCAGCGTATATACAATATTTCGATCAGGCACACTTTATGGTGGTAGTTTATAAGCCAGGTCAGAATCTGGAAAATAGTATCCCGGCAGCAATGGAGAAATTCAACAAGAGCGCCTTCAAAGACTGGGAACTTAAAACAGGAAATTTAATTTTGGATGAAGGAAGATCGATTGTGCTGATTTCAGAGTTTACAGATCAAAAGATGGCAAAACAGTACCTGGAGCAGATCAATCAATCTGAATCTCCTATTGATAGTTTGGATAAAGCGAATGTTGATAGGTTCATTATATCAAAAGATAACTTTCAACTTTTTTATCAAAGCAAAGACCTAATAAATTATTTGAGCTTCTATAAGAAATTTTATTAATCAATTTTATGCCCAAGAAGAAAACCACTACATCAGGAACAGCTTACAGCAAAATCGCAAAAGCACTATGGCTTACTTTTGCCGTGTTGGTTGTGATGGTTCCATTATATATCCTATCGGTAAATAGCAACTTCTTAGGACTATTTGGCGACCTGCCGAGTATTCGTACACTGGAAAATTCACAAAACGAAAATGACCTGTCGTCGGAGCTATATTCCTCAGACAATGTGTCGCTGGGAAAATATTTCCGCGAAAACCGAAGTCCTGTGGACTTTGAAGAACTTTCACCCGACCTGATCAACACGTTACTTGCCTCAGAAGACCATCGTTTTGAAGAACATAGTGGCATAGATATGTTTGGCCTGGCCCGTGCTGGCGTTAAATCTATCATGTTTGGCAATAGAAGTCAGGGAGGAGGGAGCACCATCACCCAGCAGCTTGCCAAAATTCTATTTAAGACAAGGAGCGAAAAATTTGATGGTCCATTGAACAAGGTACCTTTGCTTGGAATGTTAATCGATAAGACACAGGAGTGGATTGTAGCGGTAAGGTTGGAGAAGTCGTTTACCAAAAAGGAGATTATTGCTTTATATCTGAATACTTTTGAATTTGGTGGGAATGCTTTTGGCATCAAAACGGCAGCAAAAACCTTCTTTAATACTACACCCGATAGCCTTAACTTAAACCAATCGGCTGTACTTGTTGGATTGCTGCAAAACCCTAGCTGGTTCAATCCGCACAGAAATCCCAACAACGCATTAGCAAAGAGAAATCAGGTACTCACCAAGGTTTACAGGAACAACTTTATAAATAAAGCAACGCTAGATTCGCTGTTGAAACAGCCGTTAAATCTCGATTATAAGGTAGAAAACCATAACCAGGGCATAGCGACCTACTTTAGATCCGTTATCCGGAATTTCCTCTACAAATGGGCGGATGAGAATGGATATAATCTTGATGAAGACGGTTTGAAAATTTATACCACCATCGATAGCCGTATGCAAATGTATGCAGAAGAGGCTGTAAGAGAGCATATGAGTTCGCTGCAAAAAACCTTTAACAAGCATTGGGACGGCAGAAACCCGTGGGTGGATGACAACTTTAAAGAGATTCCAGATTTTGCGGAAAAGGCCATTAAAAAAACGGAAAGATACAGGACCCTTGTCAAACGATATGGCAAAGGCGACGATTCTATTCAGATCGTACTCAATAAGCAGGTACGAATGAGCGTATTTTCCTGGAACGGCGAAATCGACACATTGATGAGTCCACTCGATTCCATTAGATATTATAAGAAGTTCCTTCAGGCGGGCTTTATGGCCATGGACCCAAACACAGGGCAGATCAAAGCCTGGGTTGGGGGTATCGACCATAAATATTTCAAGTATGACCACGTAAAACAAGGCAAGCGTCAGCCAGGATCTACTTTCAAACCCTTTCTATATGCCGCGGCTATGGAAGCAGGCTACAATCCTTGCTATGAAGCAATGGATGCATTGATGAGCTATCCTACGGGTGGTGACCCTCCAACATGGACTCCTAAGAACTCTGAAGGTGACTTCAGTGGCAAGATGATGACCTTGCGACTGGCTCTCGCACAATCAAAAAACTCTATAGCTGCTTTTTTAACCAATAAATTAGGGCCCGGTACGGTGGTTGATATGGCGCAAAGATTGGGAATTAAGAGCCCGATCGAGCCAGTAATGTCGCTGGCTTTGGGAAGTAGCGACGTATCGGTGTATGAAATGGTAGGCGCCTACAGTACCTTTATAAATGAAGGAACATGGATAGAGCCGTACTATGTAACCCGTATTGAGGATAAAAACGGGCAGGTAATACAGGAATTTCCTCCCCGTACCATTGAAGCCATCAATGAGGAAACTGCCTATCTGATGATCCATATGTTGCAAGGAGCCACGCAGCTCACTGGCGGTAGTGCGCTCGGTCTGCACCGTGCAGAGTATGGATTATTTGGGGACGGCATGGAGATAGCAGCAAAAACCGGTACATCACAAAATGCATCTGACGGTTGGTTTATGGGTGTTACGAAAGACCTTGCAGGAGGAGCATGGGTAGGTGGCGACGAAAGAAGTGTTCGATTTAGGAACTGGTACTTGGGGCAGGGATCAAAAACAGCCCTTCCAATATGGGGCAAATTCATGAACAAGGTATATAATGACCCTACGCTTGGTTATGAAAAAGGACCCTTCAAACGGCCTTCACGACCGCTATCTATAGAAATCAACTGCGATAGATATAGAGGAGAAGTCATAGAAACAGACTCTCTGAATATAAATCGCAGTAATACCAGTGGTGTAAATCCGGGAGATATCTTTTAGTCGTCCAGTAATGCGTGATTTTTAAATGAGAGGCAACTTTATCGTTGCCTCTTGTGTTTTTATCTGTGCTGTACTACCTTGGTGATGTCTTTTATACATGGAAATTCCTTTTTTTAATATTGATCAAATCAACCTTCTGCCAGACGAGCCCGGCGTTTATAAATTCTATAATGCCGAACGAAAAATCATTTACGTTGGTAAGGCGAAAAATATTAAAAAAAGAGTCAGCAGCTATTTCAATAAGCTAAACGGCGTAAACCGCAAAACCCGCAAGATGGTGGGTGAGATCAAGACCATTGAATTTGCCATAGTAAATTCAGAACTTGATGCGCTCTTGCTGGAAAATAGCCTCATCAAAAGCAACCAGCCCCGATACAATATCCTCCTAAAGGATGATAAGACCTATCCGTATATCTGCGTATCGAATGAGCGGTTTCCTCAGATTTACCCAACCAGAACTGTTAACCATGCCAAAGGACAATATTTTGGCCCGTATGCAAGTGTCAAGGCGATGCACAATGTACTCGACCTGATCAGGAGTTTATACACGATCCGGACATGCAGGTACCTTCTGAGTGAAGATAATGTAAAACAGCAAAAATATAAAGTATGCCTGGAGTTCCATATCGGCAACTGCAAAGGCCCCTGTGCTTCATTACAGGAGGAGGGCGAATATAATCGCGATATAGAGCAGGCCATTCATATTATCAAAGGTAATCTTGGCTTGATCAAGAACCATTTCAAAGAGGCCATGAATCGATATGCCGGGCTAATGGAATTTGAGAAAGCGCAACTTTATAAGGAAAAGCTCCAGCTGGTAGACAAGTTTCAGGCGCGGTCTTTGGTGGTCAATCAAAATATTGCTGATGCCGATGTTTTTACTATTGTATCAGATGAGAAGAAAGCCTTTGTCAACTATTTGAAGGTAAAGGATGGTGCTATCATTCTCACCCAGACGGTGGAAGTCAAGAAAAAATTGGATGAAACCGATGAAGACATCCTAACGCTAATCATTCTTGAGTTTAAGGAGCGATATCAACACGAGTTTAAAGATATCATCGCCAACAAAGGCCTCGCCGTTACGGAACATGAGCTGCCTTATACCATACCCAAAATAGGCGATAAGAAGAAGCTGGTTGATCTTTCTGTAAAAAATGCCCTGTACTATAAAAAAGAAAGGTACAGCCAACAGGAGCTTAATAGGCAGAAAGAGGTGCGGGTACTGATCAAATTAAAAGACGACTTGCAGCTCAAACACCTGCCCAACCACATCGAATGTTTCGACAACTCCAATATTCAGGGCAGCTTTCCTGTAGCCGCTATGGTGTGCTTTAAAAACGGGAAGCCTGCCAAGAAAGAATACCGAAAGTACAATATTAAGACTGTAGAAGGTCCTGATGATTTTGCATCGATGCGAGAGGTCACCTTCAGGCGCTACAAGAGATTATTGGAGGAGGGGGCTGCACTACCTAACCTGATCGTGATAGACGGCGGTAAAGGACAGTTGAGTTCGGCATGCGCGGCATTAAAAGAACTCGATTTGTACCAAAAGATCCCAATCATCGGCATTGCCAAGCGATTGGAAGAAATTTATTTTCCTGAAGACCCATACCCCTTACATATTGAGAAAAAATCAGAGTCTCTGATGCTATTACAAACCATCAGAGATGAAGCTCATAGGTTTGCTATCACCTTTCATCGAAACAAACGGAGCAAGGCATCCTTTACTACCCAATTGGAAGAAATTGAGGGAATCGGTAAAAAAACGGCTGATAAGCTTTTACAACATTTTAAGTCTGTAAAGAAGATTAGAGAAGCTACCATTGAAGAACTCGTTGCTATAGTCGGGCAGGACAAAGCAAGAATTGTGAAGGAAGTGATCTAAAAAATAATGGCGTATGTAAAGCCCGGCACCCCGCAACTTGTTTAGCCATGGTTCTCGCACTATGACAAAAAAAAGAGGCATCTTTTTTAGGATGCCTCTTAAATGTATATTTTGGAGGGATTAAAATTCCCAAAGGTTGTGTTCCAATTCAATTAGATCCTGCTCAAGTTTCTGAGAAGCGATAATTCCATCTTTAGGATTGTTGCCATAAATATCGACAATCATCTCATCCTTAGGATTGGCTACTTTAATGATGCGAGCATGGAACAGTCTTAATGCAAACGCATCAGCTAATGTTCTATGGGCAGCGCTATTCTGCGGATTGAACCATATGGCTTCCTCGGGCATACTTTTGAATAAGGCGACCAAATCTTTATATTTAAAAACGCCTACTTCTCTAAGCAATCCTGATTCAGGAAAATTTTCTGGCGGAAGAATTAACTTAACAGATTGGATATCCCAATATAACCTGGACCTTTTCTTATCGAAGATCATATCTTCCATAATTTCAAGCACTGTTACCTGTTGCGGCAGAAAGTAAAAATCATCTTCAGCAGCACTGGCAGTAGCTGTAGCGGCGTCTGTTTTGGGCTCATCGCCCCAGCCACCACCCCAGTCATCAGTCTTTTCTTCGCTAAAGCCCAAGGCTTTTTCTTCTTCAGAAAGACCGCTACCCACTTCCGGAATTTTTAAATTGTCCAGGAAGGTTTCTTTGGTCATTCTGCTCTTCAGAGAGTCGTTCATGTAGGGAAATAAAACACCTTGTTTTACTGCTTCAATAATGATCTTTGTAATCTCATTATTATTGGCAAAAAATGGGCGATTCTGCTTTTCCTTTAGATCCATCCTTCTCCAAATCCTCTTTTGAAACATGATATCAGACTCATGAATTGGATTAACAGAGTTTGGGTTGTATCCTGAAGCAACTTCTTGTGCCTGGGCGCCACCACTGACGCCTAAACATGCCAGAGAAGCGAATACAATAATATAATTGAATTTTTTCATAATCCCTTTTACTTATACTTAATTAAGCGGTATGTTCACAAATGCATCTTTAATACCCACATTCTCAATATTACCTCTAAAGTTCATCCTTTGTACTTTCTTGATCTCCACAACAATTCTATCTCCTGGCTTGGCGACACTTGCAAAACTAGCGACGTTAACCGACTCAGATGTTGCATTGATTGGAGGCATTACTGGTCTTGAACCTCTGGCCAATGTTATTGTCCATTCAGAAACTTTATAACGTGAATCCTTAGGTAAAAATTGTCTAAATCCTTCTTCAGCAACAGCCTTCACATTCAACGTTCTTAGCCTTGCAATGTTTTCACCTTGTTTGGCATTAATTTCCGCGGAACCATTCAATACCTTAATTTCCGGCTTAGGGATAGGGCGTACTTTAAAAGTCTCGCTACCAATAAGGTTACCGCTGTTCAGCACATTCAATTTTACATCAGCTGCACTACTTGGTACGATGGTTACAAGCCCACGCTGTGGCCCTTTGATGGTCGTGGCATTCGTTGCCGTAAATGATGGGTCATAAACTGAACCCAGAGCAGGAACCTGCACGTTCAATTCATTGGCACAGTTATAATATAATGCCTGCACCGACTGTGACTGCACCTGGATAACCGGCTTTGCAACGATATACTCTACTTTTTGTGTAAATGTCGTATCATTTCCACCTGGCATTTTCATTGTGATGGCAGCAGTATAAGACTTGATCGCATTGCCTTCTTTGTTATAGTCACCCGCTGTTGCAGTAAATTCTACTTTACCCATGCCGCTGGCATCTACTGGGATTGCCTGCCCGTCGCGCTTCATCGTTGGCGTAACGCCTGAAGAAGATGCAGCGATAAACATTTCAGCACTGTATTTTGTGCCTGCAGCAACCACCTTAGATTCTGGCCTTACCATAGCGATGATCTTGTCAAACTTCAAATCTGCTGCACCTACTTTACGTGCAAGGGCTTCTAAAGCCTGTGATTCAATGTTTACCACCTCTGTTTGCAATTGGCTTATGGTAGCAAGACCAGCAGCCATTGGTGTATTGGCAAAATTTAATTCAGAAAAAGATTTCCTTTTTTGATTCGGATTATCCTTAAACTCTTTACTGTCCTTTGCGTCAAGGGCAAGCGGTTCAAAATTGATGTCCACAGCTTTTGATAAATAAGCAGTGTATTCATTCAATCTTTTCTGCAGCTCTTCGCCTCTTTTTTGCTTCAGCATCAGTGTGGCAAGTTTGTCTTCATCAGCAATTTCTACGAAATTACCTTCTTCATCTCTACCACCTGTTAATACGATAATCTCTTCCTTTAGCTGATCAAGTTCTTTAAGAACGGCAGCGGTTTGGTTGCGAACGTCCTGTGCTTTTGTAAGCACTGCTTTGTCGGCAGGTCTGCTACCTGATTCCTCGACAGCGCTTTTCACACGTTCTATGGTACCGCTATTCTTAGCGACGCCATCGGTCACGGATCTTTCTAAACTTCGGTTAATGAACACGAATTTATCAAGTACCGTCTTTGTGACATTCAAAGCTAACAGAGCGGTGAGTACCAGGTACATCAGCCCTATCATCTTTTGCCTTGGGGTTTCTTTTCCACCGGCCATATTTTCTTATATTTAGCTTATAATTAAATAAATGATTAACCTTTCATTGCAGATAGCATACTTCCGTATACCCTGTTCAACGAAGTCAAATTGGTAGTAAGTTTAGAAAGTTCGCCTTTGAACTGTTCAGTTTCCTTCGAAGCCTCTGACATATTATCCATTGCAGTAGAAATATTTGCATAGAATTTATTCATGGCTTTGATGTGGCTATTGGCATCTTGCAATTCCATCTCATATACCGAGTTCAGAGCACCTAAGTTCTTGGTGACGTTTACAACCTGGCTATGGTACTCTTTCGCGTCTTTTGAAGCGTTGGCCATTTCACCCATCGCATTTACAGTATTAGCATATGACTTGTTCATATCTACCAATGACCTGGATGCTTCCTTTACGTTTCTAGAATACTCGTCAGTAGCGACTGCTGCATTGCTTAAAGAACCCATCTGATTTACAGATTCTGAAAGATGTTTCATGCCTTTTCCTAAGCTATCGATAAGTTCCGGACCTACCTTAGCGCTTTCCAGCATGTGGTCAAGTTTCTTGGTTACAGAACCATCGTTACCATTGCTGATCGCGCGAACCATAGCGGCTCCTTCATAATCATCAGCCAATTCAGGATATACTTTGGACCAATCTGGCTCATGACTCTTAGGTTCAAAAGCACTTAGAAAGAAGATGATCGCTTCTATACCAAGACCAAAGCCTAATAGTAAACCCGCAAAGGGTAAGTGTTCAATTTTAAATAACGCTCCTACGATTACAATTGAAGCACCAATACCATATATTTTCGGCATCAGTTTGCTGTAGAATAGCTCCGTGAATCCACCGTTCTTTTTACTCATGTTTTTAAGATTTAATTAGAGGTTGTTAAATAGTTAGGTTGAAATATTTTTTTGTTTTTTTTATATTAAAATTCAGCACCTGATGATCTACCCAGGTATGTCATTGCACATCTGAAACCTACAGAAGAACTTGCTGTATCTTTAAATTCAAAAGTTCTTGTACCTGTTTCGAGGAAGTAAGCAATATCTTTCCAAGATCCGCCCCTTATAACTTTACGCGGTTCGTTTACATCGTAATAGGTTGGATTTAAGTCCCAAACCAAAGGAACAGAAGCCGGATTGTAAGCATCTTCACACCATTCAGCTACATTACCCGACATATCGTATAATCCGAAGTCGTTGGCAAAATAAGCTGCTACGGGCGCAGTATAAGCAAAACCGTCATCGAAATAATTACCTCTACCTGGTTTGAAGTTGGCAAGCATACATCCTTTAGAGTTTCTGATATAAGGACCGCCCCAAGGATATTTCGCCATATCTCTTCCACCACGCGCAGCGTATTCCCACTCTGCTTCAGACGGCAGCCTGAATTCTGGCATTGGCCATAAGCCCTGGCCTGCACGGTAGGCATTTAGATAGTTGGTACGCCATTTGGCAAAATATTTTGCTGCTTCCCAGTCTACACCTACCACAGGATATTCGTCAAAAGCCGGATGCCAGTAATAATACTGTTGCATAGGGTCTCCCATATGGTGTGTAAATTCGCGGGTCCAGACTGTGGTATCAGGATAAAGCTCTGTCATCACGAAGTCCTCACCTAATAAAGACATGGAGTCAGCTATGATAGCGTCCATGAATTGTCTATACTCGTTATTTGTGATCTCAGTATCATCCATGTAGAAACCACCGATAGTGATCTGCTTATTGAAGTTGATCTGAGTAGCTGCAACATCTTCGTCCGCCTGGCCCATATGGAATGTACCACCGGGAATTGAAACCATGCCGTACGGAACTGTCATACCCCAGTCCTCTCTACCTTGCACGCCTACTAATTCACCTTTGTCATTTCCTTTACCACGGTTAAATAGTCCGCAACCCTGCAAAAAAATGAAGCCTGTCACCATAGTGAAGTAGACAGCTTTCTGTAAAATAATACTTTTGTTCATAACACGTCTTGGTTTATGCTCTTTCAATTAATTTAAAGAGGAATTCAAAATTAAAGTATATAGGCTCTTAATCATAACACAACTTTTGAAAAACTGTATGTTGTAAGATTTCCGGGACTATTTAACTAAATCACTTATTAACACTTGATTATAACGTAGAATTGTATTCTATAACATAAAAGGGAAAAAAATATTTCAAATTTAATGCCTAAATCTGGGAGTTCTGATGATTTTCTTGCCACCAGCTGCAGCCACCGGTAAGGTATAACTTAGCATAATTTCGTGAGATGTGGCTGTTTTGGCCTCCTGGGCTTTTATAATATAGTCGAATGCGTACCCGACTTTGAGAGAATTATCTTTAAATAGGCTATAGCCTAACATGGCAATGGCGGCATCTCCCTGGCGGTAAGACAGTCCACCCCACATCTTATCATTATAGGTACCTATAGCGCCAATGTCGAAAGAATAGCTTTCCAAATTAGTTTTAACTAAAAATGAGGGGGTTAACACCAAGTTATAATTGATTTCAAAATCATAGCCTGCTGTTAAGGTCATCTGGTGTTCCAGCGGATTTGTAAAGTCATTGGCGCCAAAGTTGAACTGAGATTTTAGCAAATGGTTAAAAGAAGCGCCGACATACATCTTTTCGGATCTATAATATATGCCTAAAGCCATGTCGGGTCGAATCTGAGAGTCTCGCCCTTCTTTTCCATCCAGAAAAGGATCATCTTCGTCGATGGCCTGGTATTGGTTATAATCTATGCTTTGGGAAAAAGCCCCCATTCTGATACCAAAACTCAGTTTGGAATTTCGTATCCCCAAATGGTAGGCATAGGATACCTGCGTTTCGAGATTGCGCAACGGTCCAAGCTGATCATTGACTACGTGCAAACCAAAACCACTTCTGATCCTAAAAACGGGAGTAGACAAAGAAAATACCTGGGAAGTAGGCGCACCGCCGGATACAAAAGACCCTGTGTAGCCAGACCATTGGCTTCTGTGAAAGGCTGAAAGTTTTGTTACACCCTCCACTCCAGCATATGCCGGGTTATAGAATAATGTATTGAACATATATTGGCTATACTGTCCATCCTGCTGGGCTTGTAAACTATTGTGACAGAGAATAAATGCCACGATCAAAAAACTGTAAATTATCTTCATAATTACTACTATATTATAGAGTCTGTGAATAAATATAGCAAATATTTTATTATAGCGTAAAACGCTATAACTATATTGTAGTCCCTGTGAAGATACTTTTCATGTGATTTTGAATCAAAAGCAACTAATTATACATTATTTGCTCTTTTTATGTACAATTCCAGCGCACCAGTCATAGAGGGGGCATTGGGCAAAGGTGCCTCAATATCCAGTTGCAGTCCTGCCTCGCGAACAGCATTTGCTGTTGTAGGGCCAAAGGCTGCTATTCGGGTGTTGTTTTGTTTAAAATCAGGATAATTTACAAATAACGAATTAATGCCCGAAGGGCTGTAAAACGCGATAATGTCATAATTTACATTGGCAAGGTCAGAAAGATCGCTTGCTACAGTTTTATAAATAATCGCTTCGGTGTGGTTATAGCCATTCTTTTGTAAAAAATCAGGTATGTCATTCTTCCTGATATTAGAACAGGGAAATATGTACTTTTCGTTCTTGTGCTTCTTTAATATTTCTATTAAGTCGTTTGCTGTTCTCGAACCAGTAAATATCTTCCGCTTCCTGATAACGATGTATTTCTGGAGATAGTTGGATGTCTGGTCAGAAATACAAAAATATTTCATATCAGCAGGCATTTCCACCTTACTTTCAGTGGCAAGTTTAAAAAAATGATCCACTGCATTCCGGCTGGTAAAGATGACCGCCGTATGGTTAAGTATGTCTATTTTTTGTTTCCTAAACTCTTTGAACGTAACTGGTTCCACCTGGATGAACGGCCTGAAGTCTATTTTTAACTTATACTTTTCTGCTAAATTAAAATAGGGAGATTTGTCGTCTGTAGGTTTGGGTTGGGAAACAAGAATGCTCTTTACTTTTACAAGATTTTCCTTAGCTTTTTTTGTCATAGTTCCACTCAATCAATTTCCAGTTTAACAATAGGGCTATACTAAGAATTAACTATTAAAGAATAATTTAAAACCTATAAATAAGGGAAGTAATTCGGTGCTGCAAATGTACAAAAATAAATGAAGATTTCTAAAGGAGGAAAACTTTAATAATTTTAGATAGAGGATAATAAACCTGATAATTGAAAAAAATATGATGGTATAAATGACCACTTTCAGCCACAACTGATAGTTATAACCCAGCCCATATAACACAAAAATAAGCATCCCGAAAATTAGGAGAAAAAACACCTTCGACATACGCACAAAATCGTAATATTGCAGGTTGCTGAAGCTCCGCAAATTGAACAAAGCCCCGACACTTACCACATAAATATATTTTAATATCAGCGTGGCGAAGATCAGGAATGCCAACATAAACCAGCTCTTAAAAGACGCTCCAAGGGCTTGGGTGTTCAGTAAATACACCATCTCGGGCCAGAGTTCTATATAATGGAGAATGGTGATCATGATAAAGGCTACCAGCAGGCTGTGGAAGATAAGAAAGAATATAAAAGACACACTGATGGTCTTGGCTGCATGCAAACCCTCCTCTCTAAATCTTAACGCCACCGCTTTTTTATAGTCATAATACTCTGAAAAGGCCTTCCCATAGATATTGATCAGGATGGTAAAAAATACCAGTAAAATAAGCATGCCCAGCCCAAAGAAATTCAGGAAATCTTTGGACGGTCTTAGCATGATGGCTAATAAGTCGTTGCTAGTTGCTTTGGCAAGCGGAGCCTTCGCCACAGCGGCCACTACAGCCACGTCTATATTCCCTACATTCACCGTGGGGTGAAAAATGCTGAAAAAGAGCGTATCGGTTTGATAAGTATTTAATAAGCTATCTATCTGCAGCACTTTGCATGGGTCAGTGCCTACCTTGGCACGATACACAATTTGTTGATCGATAAAAACATAGCTTTCGGGAGGAAGGCATAACATCAATTCTCTGGAAGCATATTCACGTAAATTCACGAAAAAACTTACCTCTGAAATATTTGCCCTGGTATTGACAACGAGCGGAACATAAAATCCAAGCCTGGAATCGAACGTAAGAAAGTCATCGCGAAGGCTTTTCACAACCTGGTAGTCCGAAGGGATCGCCTTTGCATCAGCACGTTTGCTGCCCAAAGTAATAAGAACAAAACAAACAAGCAGATACTTCCTATAGACACTACTCATTGATCGGCGTTTTTTCTTTAATCAAAACCAATGCACCGTTACACAGGAAGGCGATAAGCAATGCCATTACCAATAGTTTCGTGTTGCCCAAGTATGCAAAATTAACCATAATTAATATGGTAATGACATTAAAAAGGATAAGTATGCCTACTACCATGATCTGGGAAAGCTTTAACGACAGTAAACGGTGATGGATATGGTTCCTGTCGGGATGAAATGGTGATTGCCCCCGCAAGATGCGGATAGAGAAAACGCGAATCGTATCAAATATGGGAATGACAAGAATACCGACTGCAAGTGCTGGTGCTGACCCTACAGCGTTCATTTCTATAAACTCTATGGCCATTACAGCCACAATAAACCCGCATAACAAAGATCCGGTATCGCCCATAAAGATGGTTGCGCGATAGAAATTATAGCGTAAGAATCCCAATACAGCGCCTGACAAACTAAACGCCACAAATGCATAGGGCAAATTATAAGAATAAAAATAGATACCGAATGTGAGGGAAATCAACAAAATCAAGCTACCAGCTAAACCATCCAATCCATCGATTAAATTGATAGCGTTTGTAATGCCTATAATTACCAAAAAGGTGAACCCGTAGCTAATGCCTATTTCCAGGTCATATATCCCCATAAAGCCTTGGAAGCTTGTAATACGCACCTCGCCAATAAACATTACAATACCCGCAGCGAGAAGTTGCACAAAAAACTTCTTGAAGGCTGAAACAGTAACAATATCGTCCTTGACACCAATAAAAAACAAGATGAGACAGCCGGCAAGCAATTGCTGTACGCCCAGTTCCATATCACCGAAAATGGTAAGCGCTGACATAAAACCAGCAAATATCGCCAGGCCGCCCAGTCGTGGCGTTAGTAGCTCATGGATAGTCCTGTGGTTGGGTTGATCGAATAGCTTTTTGCGGTGCGAAACACTGATAATGGAGGGCACTGCAAATATGGCTATCAGAAAAGACCATAGCATACAGAGGAAGATGTCAAGTATATTAGGCAATGTTATTCAAGTTATGTTGCAATTTATCAGATAATTGAAGGATAAACAATCTAATAAACCAATTAAAATCTGCTGATGTAACCAAAATGTATTTTTGAATAATTTAATGACAGTCCCTGCTCCTGATTTTTCCCGACAGCGAAAACGAAGGTAAAGATCCCGCCATTTGTTTCGAAATTAATTCCGGCACCCAGCCCCAGTGGATAGTCTCTATACTGCTTATTATCTAAAGCATAATGGATATAGCTCTGATCGTAAAATAATAATAAATAGGATGTTTGGCTCATCAAAAAACGCTTCTCAATGGTGGTAACAAGATATTCCGAGGCGAAGAAAAAATTCTCGTTGAATCCTCGCAGCGAATTCAGCCCGCCGACCCTATAAAGATCATTTAAAAATAACCTTTTACTGGCGGTCAATGCACCCTGCAACCTCGTCAATAAAATATTTCTATTGGTAATCCTGGTAAATTTCGCCACTGAAAGTCTGGCGCTTACCTGTAAATTATTGCGTGTAATATCCTGATACAATCTTTCATCCAACCCACTATTTCTCAAAATTCGCTTATTCCCTGCATCGGCATCAATGGACAAGGTATAGCCAGCGGTTGGCCAAAGGAGATCGTCTAGCTTTACCAGGCCATACCCCAAACCATACACGGTAAGTTTAAAATCGGCGAGGTCAGGCAGCCTTATGGCATCTTTGTACTGTGCAGTAGCAATTAGGTTTCCTGTCTTGTATTGGGTATAGAACCGGAGCTTCCCATATTTTCCAGCACGGTGAGCTATGGAAAGGTTAAAAGTTCTGTTGATAAAGGAGGTATCTTCTTTGAGCAGGTTCAATCCGCCACTCACATCCAGGACAGTTTTAAATAAGTTGGGATGGTCATACTGCAGCTCCAGGTATTGCGACAATGGCTTTAGCTTCTGCCATTGTACCATCAGGCTTTTACCTGTACCCATAAGGTTTTGAAGGTGCAGGTTAAATTCCCCTGTTAATAGCACCTTCCTATCTTGTGCCTCATTGGGTAAAAAACCAATGATTCCATCGATCTGATTTGATTTGCGCGCCTCTAACTCAAAAGAAACGATAGCTTGCTCATTCTGAAAGGTGACCGTAGGAGGGCGCTTTACCTTCACATACGGCAAAGTCTTTAGCCGTGAAAAAGCAGCGTTTACCTGCGATTCGTCATACGGTTCACCCGGATTTAAACGTAGCAATGTGTGTAAAAATCGTGGTTTTATCTTCGCGTTTCCTTCTATTGCTATGGAGTCAAAGGTAATCAATGGTCCAGAACTATAGTCTAAGACTGCCTCTATTTGATTGTCGCTCACCTGCACATCCCGCATGGTCAGAGAAGCAAAAGGATATCCGTTGTTTTCACTATAGGTGATTGCTTTTTCCATGAGCGCCGCAACTTCATGCTGGTTGAAAGGCTTCTTTTGATAAAATCTTTCTCTATAGCCTATCTTATTGAATAGTGGTTTTGACTCCTCCTCAATGGTGAGCCTTGCTAATGAATATGGTTTACCCAGCCAGGCATGCACCCGCACCAAACCCGGGAAAAAATGAACCGTATCGAAGCCTGCCGTCAGATAACCAGACCGGTGAAGGTCAATTTTTACATCAGAAAGTAGCTGCCATATGGCCAAAGAATCCTTTCCCTGCAATGAAATAGGATATTTCTTTAAAACCTCCAAATCTGCTTCTGACGCAATAAATTCCACCTGTCGCTGTTCTTGTGCCATGGAGGCCACCAGCGATACATAAAACATAAGCCCGAAAGCTATAAATAACCTGGTCAGTGATGAATACAAATTGAATGGATTGGATTAATTTTGTACCCTAAAAATAACATTTCTTGGCGGGAATCTATATACATATACCATTTTGTAAACAGGCTTGTCACTATTGCGACTTCCACTTTTCTACCAATATAAAAAAGAAAGCTGTCATGGTGGAGGCCATTATTAAAGAAATCTACCTGCAGCGCCATTTCCTTGACGAACCAGTCCATACCATTTACTTTGGCGGCGGCACCCCATCCTTACTTCGGGGTAACGAGATTTCGGATATTTTAAAACAGATCCATGAAAACTTTATTGTGGACGAAAAGGCAGAAATTACCCTGGAAGCAAATCCCGACGATTTGAGCTTCTCTAAGCTTCTTGAATTGAGAGCTGTTGGGATCAACAGGCTAAGCATAGGCCTGCAGACATTCAACGATAGTTCCCTTACCTACCTCAACCGGGCCCACAGTAGCAAGGAATCAAAAGCTTGTTTTGAGCTGGCAAAACAAGCAGGATTTGACAATATTAGCCTGGATCTGATTTATGCTATTCCTTCTGAATCACACGACAACTGGAAAGTGGACCTAGAGGAGATATTACGTCTGCGCCCTACGCATATATCGTCATATTGCCTCACTATTGAAAACAATACCACTTTCGGTAATTGGCTCAACAAAGGAAAAATTAAAGCCGTTACCGAGGAATTTGCCGCCCGGCAATTCGAGATATTGATGGATACCTTGTCGGCTTGTGGCTATGAGCAATATGAAATCAGTAACTTTTGCAAACCCGAATACCAGTCAAAGCATAATACAAATTATTGGAAACAAGAGGCTTATTTAGGAATAGGTCCCAGTGCACACTCTTTTCACGGGCATACCAGGCAGTACAATGTGAGCAACAATAGCAGATACATCAAAGCAATTGAAGGTGGAGCTGTACCCTTTACGTTGGATAAGCTCACACGAGAAGATCAGATCAATGAGTATATTATGACCAGCTTACGCACGTGCTGGGGCTGCAGCTTTGAGAAGATCAGCCATTCGTATGATGTAGATGTGCGGGCGGATAACCAGCCTTATATCGACAAACTCCTCAATGAAAACTTAGCGTATATAAAGCAAGACGCCTTGATTTTGACCAACCACGGCAAGCTATTGGCTGATAAGATCGCTTCCGATCTATTTTATGTATAAATAGCTATTGCCAATGTAGCAATCTTTTCATTTATATCCTTTACCACACTTAAAATATAGTATATTTACGTCATATTAATTTTTGTCTTAGATGAATAGCGAAGAAAAAAGAGCTTATTTACTTCTAAAATCCGTCATCTTCCACTACCACGGATTGGATGAAGACGAACAAAAAATATTGGATCAGACAGCTGAGGAGCTTGATGCATTTGATGAATTAAAATGGGCAAATGACTTTATCTCCGAAGACTACTTTACGGCATTCGAAAGGGCGCATGAATTTTTAAATAACATCATTGGCAATATGGAGAAAGACCAAAGGCTCTATTACCTCGATTTAGTTTGGAAAGCCAATAATAAAAAGGGCTATATCACTGAAATGGAGGCTACAGCTATGCTAAAGCTTGCCAAAGACTGGCATATCGAAAATGAATTAATTGCATTGGTGAGGACTTGATGATTTATTTTAAATATTTATGATTAACTCCCGTTAATGGATTAAACAACTTCATTACGATCCGAAGAATGCTATGCGAACCAGCTTGAAAATCTTATTTTACATATGTTTCTTCACGCTGACTTCCAGTGCGTTAGATGCACAAACTGGATCGCCTTTTACCAGGGCCGACTCATTGCGTGGATCGTTAAATCAATACCGCAGCAACTTTAACGTGCACTTCTACCATCTCAATTTGCGGATCGATCCTGCAGCCCAGCGTATCAAAGGGTCAAATGAAATCCATTTCAAGGCCTTAGAAGATATACAAACGATACAACTGGATCTTTTTGACAATCTTGTAATCGATAGTATCCTCTACCAGCAACAACCGACCAAGTTTCGTCGGGAGGGAAACGCTTTTTTTGTAGACTTCAATAAGGCCATACAAAAAGATGCCCTGGCCGTGCTGACAGTATATTATGGTGGCAAACCGCTGATTGCGGAGCGGCCACCCTGGGACGGCGGTTTCGTTTGGAAGAAAGATATTACAGGAAAAGCGTGGGTAGGCGTTGCCTGCGAGGGGTTGGGCGCAAGTGTCTGGTGGCCCAATAAAGACCACCTTTCTGATGAACCCGATAGTATGAGGATGACCTTCCAGGTGCCCGACCACCTCATGGCGGTATCTAATGGACAATACCTGGAAAAAAAACAATTGAACGCTGGCTATGCACAGTACGACTGGAAAGTGACCTACCCTATCAATAATTATAATGTAACGGTCAATATAGCTGATTATGCTAATTTTTCGGATACTTATACCAGCTCAGACGGTGAAGAGCTACAATTGAATTACTATGTACTGCCTGCCAATCTGGAGAAAGCCAGGATTCAGTTTGAGCAAGTGAAGCCGATGCTACAATGCTATGAAAAGCTTTATGGCAAGTATCCATTTTGGAATGACGGCTACGCGTTGGTCGAAACCTCCTATTGGGGCATGGAGCACCAAAGTGCTATTGCCTATGGTAACAATTACGTCAACAACGAATTTGGCTTCGACTTTATCATTGTGCATGAGAGCGGACATGAATATTGGGGTAATAGCATAAGCGCAGAAGACCATGCAGAAATGTGGATCCATGAATCCTTTACCACCTACACCGACGCGCTCTTTGCAGAGTGCCTCCACGACTTCGATACTTCTGTTCGATATCTGCTTACGCAGAAATCGAAAATAGCTAATAAGGAGCCTGTTTTAGGGCCCAAAGGGGTGAATTATCAGGGCTGGAATGATTCTGATATGTATTATAAGGGGGCATGGATGCTACACTCTATGCGCAACACCATCAATAATGATGAGATATGGTTTAAAACACTTAGGGCCTTATATCAGCAATTTAAATATAAAATTGTAACCACAGAAGACATTGTCAGCACGATGAGTGCTATCTCTGGGTATAAGCTGAAACCCGTGTTTGCTCATTTTTTAAATCATACCGCTGTTCCACAGCTTGAATACAGGCTAAAGACACAGAACAAAATATCAGTTCTCGAATATCGCTGGAACAGCCCTGTTAAAGATTTTAATATGGGTATGATCTTTACTACCGATAAGATTTCGTCGCAGATAATTTATCCCAAAACAAAGTGGCAGAAGCTTACCTTGTCGGGTAACCCTTCCACGCTTGCGTTTGCCCATGACCAGTTTTACTTCGAAACAAAAGAAGTAAAATAAGAAGATATTTACTGCCTACAAGCTCATCATATCCTTAAACTTGGCTGCCTGCCGACGGCTCACTTCCACTTTTTCTCCACCTTTTAATTTGACCATCAGGCCCCCATTAAACCACTGCTCGATCCCTTCTACCCAGTTCAGGTTGATGACATGTTTTCGACTCGCCCTGAAAAAAGTTCGGTCATCCAGCCGCTCATCCAGGGCATTCAATGACTTGTGGATCATCGGCTTATAATTTTCGAAATAAACCTTGATATAATTTCCCTCGGATTCAAAAAGGCGAATTTCCGAAAGCCGGACAAACCAGCATTTATCCCCGTCTTTAACAAAAACTTGATCACTCAACCCTAATTTCTTGAAGCTCCCTTCTTCAACAGGTACCTCTTTAGGCTTTGTTATCCTTTCTATTTTCTGCAGGCTTTCCTTGAGTCGCTCGGGTTGTATAGGCTTTAGCAAATAATCCAAAGCATTTACTTCGAAAGCACGCAGGGCAAACTCATCGTAAGCTGTAGTAAAAATTACTTTTGGCACATCATCGAGCATTTCCAACAAGTCAAAACCGGTTTTCCCAGGCATTTGTATGTCCAAAAATAGCAGATCAGGTTTTAAAGTATTTATTTTCTCAAAAGCATCTTCAACATTCACCGCTTCCCCCACAATTTCGAGTTCGTCAAAGTCCTCCAACAGCGATACCAGCTCTTTACGCGCCAATCTTTCATCATCAATGATTAATACTTTCATAGCTTTTCTATTTAAAAAGTAAAAAATTTTTATTTTAATTTAAGCCACCCTTAAAGGAAGCGCTGAACTCAGGTCAAGAAATTTTATCACTTCATCTCCGGAATTTTCACCTCTGTTAAAACACAATTATTGCTTTCATTCTTTATAGAAAATGTAGCGCCGTCGCCATAAATTAACTTGAGTCGCTCTCTGGTGTTTTCCAAACCTAACCCACCATATTCCTTTTGCATGCCATTCACATATTGGCCACTATTCCTGATATGGATCAGCAATATGCCATCGCTCACTATCGTATTTATCTTTATCCAGCCACCATCAACTAAAGTCGAAATCCCGTGTTTTATACCATTTTCCACCAGCGTCTGCATCATCAATGGTGGTACCCGGAAGGTTTCAGACAGCGGATCGATTATCATTTCGGTTCGTAATCTTTCTTCAAACCTGATACTTTCGAGCTCAAGGTAATCTTTGACCGTCCGCAACTCATCGTTAAAATGAATCAGCTTTTGCTTATCCATGATTAGTGAGTTTCTTAAGATATTGGAAAGCTGGGTGATAGCGCTTTTGGCCTTTGCAGGATCTTCATTTACCAGAGCCCTGATGCTATTCAGTGCGTTGAAGATAAAGTGAGGATTTAGCTGCGACTTTAGCTGGTTTAGCTTGATCTCATTAATAGAAGCGTCGTATTTTAACGATGTATTGTAGTTTTCTACATAATGATACATAAAATAGATGAGCGACCATAGCAGGTAAAGTACCATGCTCGAGAATATATTAAAAAGGATATAGGTAATGTTGATGCCTAGCTCGAGGTTGAACTCGTCGAGCAGGTAAGTGATCATTAAAAGCACACAGTAATTGATAACAGCCAGGGCTGCGACCGACATAAAAACCTTCGGAATCAATTGGGCCATGTACAACCTTAACCAGCCCCTTTTAATGATGATGTAGCGAAAAAAGTGAGTGGAAGCAATGAAATATAGGGTTTGCAATATTAAACTTATCAGGTAATTGGCGTCTAGTTTTTGCTCTGATATAGCAATAAAACTATTGATAAGCACAAACATCGACCACCCGATAATCTGACAAAACCAATAAACGCGCTTTTTATTCATTGAAAAGTAAAATTACTAAAGTAACGATCGTTACTGGAATGCAACTCGTAATGCACAATCGATAAAGTAAAGGCATGCAGTTACGCTAGCCATAAAATTAATTATAAACGCGGCAGAAGTAAAGGATTATTTTATAAAGGGAAAATTAAGGCAATAATTGGAAACTATTGAAGTGATGAGGCTACGTACCTTTTTGCTGCAGCCCCATTTCAAAGGAAGGTTATGCACTAATCATTAATTTCCTGTGACTTTTTCTCGATATCGAAGGGTCGGATGATCAATCGTATTCCCCGGTCGTAGGTGAAATAGTTCCATACCCAGTTGCTAAATACGACCAGTTTGTTTCTAAATCCAATAAGGTAGAATATATGGATAAACATCCAGGTGATCCAAGCCAAAAAGCCCCCAAGTTTCAAGCCCCCGGGCAGGTCTACTACGGCCTTTTTTCTGCCTACTGTAGCCATGTATCCTTTATCTAAATATGTAAAGGGTTTTAAAGGCTTATTTTCTGTTATTCTTACAATATTTTCTCCCAGGTGTTTTCCCTGCTGTATGGCTACCGGTGCAAGCATCGGATGACCTTTGGGAAATTTAGCTGTCTTCATAGACGCAATATCTCCTACGGCAAAAATATCGTCATATCCTTCTACTCTATTGTACTCGTCAACGATGAGCCTGTCACGCTCGATACTTTTTTCATCTAGCCCATCGATGATATTACCTTTCACACCAGCCGCCCATATCAGGGTCTGTGTTTTAAGTTTAGTATCATCCGAAAACACAACCTCTGTGCCATCGTATGCTTTTACCATCTTCTCCAGTTGTACCGTCACCCCGAACCGCTTAAGGTATTCCAAAGCCTTATTACCCGCATAGTCCGACATCCCACTCAGCAGGCGGGGCAGCCCTTCTATAAGGTAGATATTCATCATGTCAAAGTCCAGCTCGGGGTAATCTTGCGGTAAAACCTGCTTCTTTAATTCGCCCAAGGCACCCGACACCTCTACACCTGTAGGCCCACCGCCTACCACCACAAAGTTCATCAGACTTTGACGCACATCTTCATTTTTTGTCTGCACCGCTTTTTCAAAATTCTGAAGAATTTGGCTACGAAGGTCCAGAGCCTGCGTGATCTGCTTCAGTGGAAAGGCCTTTTTATAGATGGATTCGTTTCCAAAATAATTCGTTTTTGATCCGGTGGCAATAATCAGGTAATCATAAGGTAAATCACCTACAGCCGTGGAAACCGTCTTCTCCTCCGGATTGATCCTATCTACCTTCGCCATCCTAAAGTAAAAATCTTTTGTGTTTTCTATTATTTTCCGTAACGGTTCGGCAATAGAGTCAGGCTCTAAACCCGCAGTAGCTACCTGATACAACAGCGGAATAAATGTGTGGTAATTATGTCTGTCCAGTAAAACTACCTGTGCTTTCTTATTTTTCAACATTTTAGCCATTTCAATACCACCAAAGCCCCCGCCGATAATTACAAAACGGGGATTTTTCGACCTTGGAATTTCTATGGATTGATGTTCTGAGGTAATCATTATTTTTTGGTTTATTAAATTTGATCGCTGTTATATCTACAAATTTACAGACATTTAGTTATGAATATAAAGGATTTTTATCAAGACTTATCAAGCTATGTATGTCATAAAAGATGCTGATTTTGAGAATTTAGCAACTATCGTCGTTGAAATTATAGGTATTTTGTCATTCTTAAGATTACACATCAGTTCGTTGCGCTTTTGCTAAAAAAATCTTAAATATTTTTGTTAAAAATCGGAACCTTTTGATGTTATTTTACGATTATGCATATACAGATTATTCATAGTTGATATTTAATGTTTTGGTTAAAGAAAATGCCGCCTTTGGTGGCATTTTCTTTTTTTTTTACACCTTCTTTTTTCCCGCAAAAGACAATTCTTCCCTTAGATAAATTGCTGTATAGCTTTTCTTATTTTTTGCAACCTCCTCAGGCGTTCCCTGGCATACAATATTTCCTCCCTGATCACCGCCTTCGGGCCCTAAGTCAACAATATAATCACTTACTTTGATGACATCCAGATTGTGCTCAATGATCAAAACAGAGTTGCCTTTATCTACCAATTTATTCAACACATCCAAAAGGTGTTGTATGTCTTGAAAGTGAAGCCCGGTAGTTGGTTCATCCAAGATGTAAAAGGTTTTACCTGTATCTTTTTTAGACAATTCTGTTGCCAGCTTCACGCGCTGTGCCTCGCCGCCAGACAATGTAGTCGCATGCTGGCCTAGCGTGATATATCCCAGGCCGACATCATTTAGCGTTTGTATTTTTCGGTTGATATGTGGCATATTTTCAAAAAATTCTGTGGCTTGTTCTACCGTCATATCCAGCACGTCGGATATGGATTTACCTTTAAAACGTACTTCCAGCGTTTCGCGGTTATATCTCTTACCTTTACAGGTCTCGCAGGGCACCAAAACATCGGGAAGGAAATCCATTTCTATCAGCTTCATCCCTGCGCCTTCGCATGTTTCGCAGCGCCCGCCCTTTACGTTAAAGGAGAATCTGCCAGGCTTATAGCCCCTGATTTTTGCCTCAGGCAGCTCCGTATATAAGGCACGAATATTTGTAAATACCCCCGTATAGGTGGCCGGGTTAGACCTCGGCGTTCTTCCGATCGGCGACTGGTCTACTTCTATTACCTTATCCAGCTCTTTTAGCCCCTCAAACGAAGCATAGGGCATGGGTTCTGTTTTCGACCGGTAAAAAAATTGATTTAGAATAGGAAATAATGTATCATGGATCAAGGTCGACTTTCCGCTTCCTGATACGCCGGTTACACTTACCATCGTCCCCAGCGGAATCTTCAGTGTAACATTTTTCAGGTTGTTGCCTGTTGCTCCTGCCAGTTTTAGCCATTTTCCCGTACCTTTCCTTCTTTTCTCTGGCAGTGCTATGTTTACCTCTCGCTTCAGGTAGGCCGACGTAAGGCTTTGCGTCTGCAGAAAATCCGCGGGCGGCCCTGCAGCGACAATCTCACCACCATGACGCCCGGCACCCGGGCCAATATCAATGATATAATCAGATTCCAGCATCATATCCTTATCATGCTCCACAACAATGACTGAATTGCCTATATCGCGTAAGTCTTTCAGGGCGCTGATCAATTTCACGTTATCCCTTTGGTGCAACCCAATACTTGGTTCATCCAGGATATATAATACGCCCACCAGCTGCGTTCCTATCTGTGTAGCCAGGCGAATACGCTGTGCCTCGCCCCCTGAGAGTGTTCTCAGCGGCCTGTTAAGGCTAAGGTAGTGAAGCCCCACATCCAGTAAAAAGCCTATTCTTTTACGAATCTCCTTTAAAACTTCAGCGGCTATCAGATTCTGCTTCTCACTCAGCCTGCTCTCCAAACCATCAAACCAGGTATGTAGCTGGGCTATATCAAGCATGGCCAGCTCAGCAATATTTTTGTTATCTATCTTGAAATGAAGCGATTCTATTTTTAGCCTACCACCATGGCAGGTAGCGCACAACTTGCTTTGCGTATAATCTTTAATCCAGCTTTGTATCTTGTCAGAACCCGTTTCCTTTTGCTTTTCCAGAAACTTGATGATCCCTTCAAACTGCGTGTTCCAGTCGGTACCAGGATATTTCACGGACTTAACGGCTACTGGTACACTATCGCCAAAAAGAATGACGTCCATCACCTCCAAAGGGATATCCTTGATTGGCGTGGTTAGATTCACCTTATACCGCTTCAGGATGGCCTGAATTTTTTTAAATATCCAAATATCACGGAACTCTCCCAGTGGTGCAATACCACCCCGGCTAATGCTTAGCTCTGGGTCAGGAATAACGGAGTCAGGGGTAATTTCTTCAATCTGGCCCAGCCCATTGCAGGTAGGGCAAGCGCCATAAGGGGAATTGAAAGAAAAGGAATTTGGTGCAGGTTCATCATAGGCAAGCCCCGTTTTCGGATCCATCAGAAACTTCGAAAAATGATCCGGATTATTTTTTTCATCCAAAACCATCATAATGCCTTTGCCATGGTTCAAAGCCGTCTTCAGCGACTGGCTTATCCTAAACTTGTCTTCTTGGCTTACGACCAGCCTGTCGATAACGATTTCTATATCATGGGTTTTGTACCTGTCTACCTGCATTTTCGCCACCATATCCATCACTTCACCGTCTATCCGCACCTTGGAAAATCCCATCTTCCTGATCTGCAGGAACAATTCCCTGTAGTGTCCCTTCCTTCCTTTTACGACCGGCGCAAGCACTACCAGCTTTTGTCCGGTGTAATTTTTGAGGATATGCGCTAAAATCTGATCTTCCGATTGCCGGGTCATTTTCTCCCCTGTCAGGTAAGAGAAAGCATCTGAGGCGCGCGCAAATAAGAGACGCATAAAATCGTAGATCTCAGTGACCGTCCCGACTGTAGAGCGCGGGTTTTTCGACGTGGTCTTCTGTTCAATAGAAATAACAGGACTCAGCCCGTTGATTTTATCTACATCGGGCCTCTCCAGGTCGCCGATAAAAGATCGGGCATAAGCAGAAAAGCTTTCCATATACCGTCGTTGGCCTTCAGCATATATCGTGTCGAAGGCCAGCGACGATTTGCCGCTTCCTGAAATACCGGTAATAACGACCAGCTTGTTACGGGGAAATTTGATGTCGATATTCTTCAGGTTATGCTCCCGGGCACCAAATACCTCAATATAATCATGCCCACTGGCATCTGAAAAATCTATATTTTCTTCCTTTATGATCTCTACGTTTTCCTTCAACTTCACCATGTTAATGTAATACTTGTAATTTGATCTTCCGGCACCTGGAAAGACATGACCAGTTTCGAATAACCTTAATTGTCAGAAGCAGGAATAAGGATGGTGTAAGAACCGCCACCCTTTTTTATGGTCAACGTTTTTTGACGAAGCCATGGATTATAATGTTTAAGCACCTTATAAGATACCCCTTGCTCCAAAGCAAACTTCACCAAATCCGGAATATCTTCCGATACAGTCACCTCTTTCAGCGGTATAGGATGATAAAGTTGGTTCTCGGGCACATCGTACCCGTAGGTTGCTTTATTCTCTATAATTTCTTTTAAAGCTATTACACGCAAAATGTACCTGGCAGTTTCCTCATTGAGGTAAAGATCATAATAGGAATCCATTTTCTGCTCACTAAGAATCCTGCTTAAACCACTTATCCCGATGTTATACGAGGCTGCTGCGTTAGTCCAGTTGCCAAATTTGTTATACGCTTTTAAAAAATATTTGGATGCTGCTTCTGTAGATTTTAGAGGATGATAACGCTCATCTACTTCCTCATTGATTTCCAGTCCAAGCTCTTTTCCGGTCGCTTCTAATATCTGCCAAAAGCCAATAGCACCACTGGGAGACCGCACATTTAACAACCCACTTTCAATCAGGGAAATGTATTTAAAATCGTCCGGGATATTGTTTTGCTTCAGTACAGGCTCTATTTGTGGAAACCATTCGTTGGCTCGTTTTATCAAAAAAATAGTACTTGAATGCCAATAACTATTGATATGTAGCTCCCTATCAAGTCGTTGTTTTACCTCCTCATCATGTAAGGGTACTTTCTCGTCAGCAAATGCCATTGTAGGAGGCACGTCAAATGTCGGAACCAGGAAATTCCCTTCCTGAACCATATATGCACCTTGCGCCACGAGGGGCAAAGGCTTGTCATCTGCCAATTTGGTATATACAAGATAGACAACCAAGACCAAAATGATACTGATCTGCAGTATATGCTGAAATGTTTTCAATTAGAAGTTTGGTGAAAGCAAATATTTTGAATAGAAATCGTCAATAACCTTTACCGCATCGGTAGGATTATCAACCAGGCTAACCAGATCAAGATCTTCAGCATTGACATTCTTTTCCTGGGTTAGCACCATTTCTTTAATCCACTTGAACAAGCCTTCCCAATAATCTTTTCCTACCAATACGATAGGGAAACGGCCTATCTTCTTGGTTTGTATCAACGTCAAAGCTTCAAAGAGCTCATCAAGGGTTCCAAATCCACCAGGCATTACGATAAAACCCTGTGAATACTTTACAAACATCACCTTTCTCACAAAAAAATGATCAAAGCTGATCAACTTATCGGCATCAATATATACGTTGTTAAACTGCTCAAAAGGGAGAATAATATTAAGACCTACCGATTTTCCGTTCTCACTTCTTGCCCCTTTATTTCCCGCCTCCATGATACCCGGTCCACCGCCAGTAATCACACCATAGCCATGCCTTACCAGCTTTGCTGCTATTTCTTCTGTCATGACGTAATAGGGATGATTGTCCAGCGTACGGGCCGAACCAAAAATCGTAACACAGGGGCCTATTTTAGCCAACTTTTCAAATCCTTCAACAAACTCTGCCATCACCTTAAAGATAGCCCACGAGTCTGAGCTTTTTATCTCGTTCCAATCTTTGTCTGCAAAAGCTTGTCGTATCCTGTTTTCATCTTCTGATTGTACACCATCCTCCTTGGGCATTTCAGGCTTTACCTGCTTACTTTCCTTCATCGGATCTGGCTTTACCACGGGCTTATCCTTGTTAATCTCCGACTGCCTTTTTCCATTCTCACTATTTCTGCTCATCTTTTTTTTATTAATTCCCCTCATTATGAAGGGCGACAAATTTAATATAACTAAATGACAACGACAAGAAAGAATAAATCATGCCTGCTTATTGGTTATAAAAATTTATGCTATCCTGTAATTTTGATGCACTATGCACTTAAATCTACTTTTTTAGTACATCAAGCAGGGCATTTTCAAGATCCTCGAACTGGAAATCGAATCCTGCATCCCTTATTTTTTGATTAGAAACACGATTGCCTCCTAAAACGATATTGGCCATTTCTCCCAGCAGCAACTTCAACGCGAAAGCTGGCACATTGGGCAGTATTAACGGCTTTTTTTCTATCTTAGCCACCGTTTGGGTGAAATCATCGTTGGTTTCAGGCGTCGACGCTACAGCATTGAAAACGCCCTTCAATTCCTGATTTTCAATACCATAGATGATAAGGCGACAAAGATCATCTATATGAATCCAACTCATGAGCTGTTTTCCCGTTCCTAATGGCGCACCAGCGCCGAGCATGATAGGTTTTCTTATCTTTTCCAAAGCGCCTCCGCCTTTACTTAGCACCACGCCGATTCTGAATTTCAAAAGACGAAGCCCTAATGCTTCAACAGGTTCTACATGTGCCTCCCAGGCTTGGGTCACCTGGGCTAGAAAATCTTTCCCTTGCTTGCTGTTCTCATTGATCCACGCCTCTCCCGTATCAAAGCCATAAACTCCTATAGCTGAAGCGGAAATGAAAGCTTTAGGCTTCATGGTAGTCTTTTCGAGCTCCTGAATGATAAGGTCAGAGGATTTGGTCCGACTGTCCAATATTTCCTGCTTTCTCGCTTCGGTCCAACGCTTTTCGGCCACCCCGGCACCTGCCAGATGAACGATCGCGTCGACCCCATCAAAGGTACCCGACTCAATATAACCTTTGTCGACATCCCACACGAAAACTTTTACGCCGGTTGGACCTGATGATGACCTGCTTAGGTGGCAAACCTGGTAATTTTTTAGCAAAAGAAGCTGCGTAAGCCTGGTTCCTACCAAACCGGAACCGCCACTAATAAGAATTTTTTTCAAGGTTGAGGGTTTAATTGAATCTATGTCTTTGGGGAATTAATAGTATCA
>LXQK01000170.1:0-12430 GCA_001683905.1 Marivirga sp. ANT-B6 | reverse complement strand
ATTAATAGTATCAAGAAGTATAATAGTCTTCACTAGGGAATTGTTTTTTATCCCTATATGAAATAATTATTATTAATAGTACGCGACCTTTCTTATCAACTCTAGATTGTGTAAATTTAACTCCTTTCTTTAGGATTTTCTGGAAAACAGGTAATTTAAGAGTATAAATACTTAACAACATGCGCACTCTCATCGCTGAAGATCAGATTTATTTTCAAGAAGACCACGTTTCTGTTTTCTGGAACAGTGCGCTTCACTTTGTCCGCGTAAAGTGGATGGGCTTTTCCGATGGTGCAAACTACCGCTATGCAATGTTGCAGGCCTTGGCACTGATCAGGGAAAGAAGTTCTCAGAAGCTGCTGATCGACCTTTCTGATATGCGCGTTATTCTTCCTGACGATCAAGGTTGGACGTCAAGGATTTTCCTGGACAAGTCCAATAGATCCGGTTTAAAGATGCTGGCAATTGTTAACCCAAAAAATAACTACGCGCAGAAATCCCTGCAAAATATTATAGCAGCTATTGAAAATAGAGCTCTATACCAACGGAGGGAATTCGAATGTCCTATACTTGCTATGGAATGGCTTACTGCATCATGCTGATGGTCTTCTGAGGTTTTAAAAAATATTATAGTCAGCTGGCAGACCCTTTACCATGGATCGTTTGTCTTACTTTATTTTTACTAAACTGTAACTCTACCATAGGAATTACAGTTCTTACAGCAACACATTTTTTGTAAAGTTCTTTATTTTTTAATTTTATGGCATTATTGGGTAAAATCATTAAGGGCGCAATTCATTTGCGAAAAGTCCTTGGATCAGACGATGCTGACCCTAAAGAAGTACAGGAGAAAGTTCTAAGGAATTTACTTTCTAAGGCTAAAAATACGCAATTCGGCAAGCATTATCAGTTTAAAACCATTCTGGAAGAAGCTGACGTTGAAAAAGCGTTTGCAAAGCACTTACCCATCTTTGAATACCAAAAGATGTATGATGAATGGTGGCACCGCTTGCTGGAGGGAGAAGGGGATGTAAGCTGGCCCGGCGATACCCATTACTTCGCCCTGAGTTCGGGCACCACTAGCGGCGAAAGCAAAAGAATTCCAGTCACCCCGGAAATGATCCAGGCCATCAGAGACACCAGTATACAACAAATACTTTGCCTTGATAATTTTGATCTGCCAGAAGAACTTTTTGAGAAGGAGATATTAATGCTGGGAAGCAGCACAGATCTCACCGACAAGGGCAATTATGTGGAAGGAGAAATTTCGGGAATAAGCGCTAGCAATATTCCCTTTTGGTTCGACAGCTATTATAAGCCCGGCAAAGACATTGCTGCAATAAGTGATTGGGACCAGCGTATTCAGGAAATTGCAGAAAAGGCGCCTGACTGGGATATTGGCGCCTTATCGGGGATTCCTGCCTGGATTCAACTGATGCTTGAAAAGGTCATTAAGCATCATAAGCTAAATAATATTCATGAGATATGGCCCAATCTAAGCCTCTATGCGACCGGTGGTGTGGCTTTTGAACCGTATAGAAAAAATTTCGAGAAGCTTCTAGCCAGGCCGCTTTATTATATTGATACCTATCTTGCCTCAGAAGGATTTCTCGCCTATCAGTCGCGACCTGAAACCAATGCCATGACTCTGGCCCTTGACAATGGAATTTATTTTGAATTTGTACCTTTTAATGCCGATAATTTTTCCGGTGAAGGAGAGATCAGCCAACACGCCAGAACTTTATCCATTGATGAAATACAAGAAGACGAAGAATATGCTATTCTGATCTCCACTTGTGCCGGCGCCTGGCGCTACATGATCGGTGATACGGTCAGGTTGACGGATAAAGCACGCAACGAAATAGTCATTACCGGCAGAACCAAGTTTTTTCTCAATGTCGCCGGCTCGCAGCTTTCAGTGGAGAAAATGAATAACGCAATGAAAATGCTGGAAGATGATATGGGAATATCTATCAAAGAATTTCTTGTTTCCGCTGTCGAATTCAATGGTGGATTTGCCCATAAGTGGTACTTAGGGTCGGAGGATGGCGATGCGATTGATAAGGAGCAGGCAAAGAGCAAGCTGGATAAGTATTTAAAGGACCTTAACAAAAACTACGGTATAGCAAGGTCGAAAGCTTTAAAAGATCTCTTTGTGGAAGTGGTACCCTCTGATTATTTTTACCAGTGGCATGCAGAAAACAACAAAATAGGAGGCCAAAGTAAGACACCACGTGTCATGAAGTCAGAGCAGTTTATGGAATGGGAAAAATTCGTAGAAAGCCATAAACAGATTGAGTAAATCAAGAGATTTAAGGGCAAATGAAATTTTGGATACTACTGCAGCACCATGGAATATTTTTGATAAAGTCTTTCCTCAAGAGGATAGCGTCCAATAGTGTTTGTGTTTTTTACACAAATTCTTACATGCCTCATAATGAGGCTATTTGGAAATAGTTGTTAAAATAATGTAAAGTTAAGTTGTTAACTTTATAATTTTTTGGTTTATTTATCAACATTCTATACATCTTCTTTACTTTTATTACATTCTAAAATGCGCTATAATAAGCTGGTTTACGCTCTATTGCTTATCTTTACCCTAAACTCCTGCGGATTTACCAACCGGATGTATATGAATGAGGAGAGAAAGGTGGCTATTGCTCCGGCAGGTCATTCCTCTAAATCATACCAGAAAATAAACCATCAGAAAAAAAAGGCTATTAAAAAAAGAAATAGCAACAGGTTTGTAGCAATCATCATCGGCGTAAACGCTCTGATATTCATTCCCCTTTTAATGGGCGAAAAAGAGTCTAACACCAAATAATACTCAAATTAAATCTTAAAATTTTAGTTTAACATATTCTTTGATGCAGGAGTTAGTACCTTAAAACACTTAACTCTATGGATGAAGAACTTCACGGACTACTCCCTGATGGGGCCTCCTATTACGCCGAAACCAACCCTGCAAATTTTGTCTTAGAGCCTTGGAATGCTATTTCATCCCTGGCATTCTTGATCCCTGTTATCTATTTTATGATCAAACTGAGGGGACAGTATAAGGCCTATCCATTTATTATGTATTGCATGCCATTACTCTTTTTAGGTGGAATTGGCAGTACGCTTTTTCATGCCTTCAGGTATTCCTCTTGGTTGTTGTGGCTTGATGTTATTCCAATAGCAGTTCTTACGTTATCGGTAAGCGTCTATTTTTGGATAAAAATCTTAAAAAGAAAATGGCTTATATTTGTTATAGTACCACTATTTGTTGCATTACGCCTTTTTGTATATGGGTATCTAGATTTTTCTGGTGCAATTAACCTCTCCTATCTCATCACTGGCGCAATGCTTTTTGTTCCAGGGTTGCTATACCTCAAGAAAACTGAGTTTTACTACGCCAAAGGCTTATTAGGTGCTGTCATCTTTTTCGTTGCAGCCATTATATTCAGAAGAATAGATTTTTTGGGGACTGTTATTATGCCAATGGGTACCCATTGGCTTTGGCATATAAGCTGTGCAGCAGGCGCTTTTTATTTAGCCTATTACCTATACCACGTAGAGAATAGAAATAGGCTAATCAAACAACCTCCAACCAAAGATCAGCACAAAAAACAATCTGCCAAAGTCAAAGGACCAGCCTAACATTTATGTTTTCTGTAGGTTGTCAATGAAACGCAAACCTAAAAAAATTATGGCAAAGAATCACGGTTCGCAGATAAAAGATGATGCGCAGTACGAAGCACTGAGAGAAGAAGGGACGAGCAAGGAGAAAGCTGCCCGTATTGCAAATTCTTCAAAAAAAGAAACTGGTAAGAAAGGTGGCAAGGCTGCCAAATACGAAGAGCAAAGTAAGCACGATCTTTATAACAAAGCCAAAGAAGTGGGTATCGAAGGCAGATCGAAAATGAGTAGAGCTGAATTAATAGACGCTTTGAGAAATCATTAAGCCACTGTCACCTCGTGCCCTTAATTTTCTTCATTGATGAAGAACCGGTAGGTCAGGCTTACAACTGACCGGGCTATATAATTTTGCGCTTATTAGAAATCTTCTCTAAATTGGTGCAGATGCCTTTCACTTACTTTTTGGTCAACCATTTGCCACATTTAATCTATAGAAGCCTATGACCATTGATCTTTCAAATTTAAATATCCTCGTTACAGGGGCCAGCAGGGGGATCGGACGGGCCATTTGTAAGCAACTGGCGATTTCGGGAGCCAGGCTGGCCATCCATTATAATCAGCAAAGCGACGAAGCCAATAAGCTGGCCCGGGAGGTTGGAAATAAATCCATTGCCTTCAAAGCAGACCTTACACATCCAAAAGACGCAATACAGCTTTATAATGATGTAATCGAAGAATTTGGACACCTGGATGTGCTGATCAATAATGCCGGAATAGCCTTAAGCACTGAAATAGACACCGACGATCTGGTTTGGATAGCGGCATGGCGTCAAACCATGCAGGTAAACCTGGAAGCCTGTGCGCTTCTGACAAAAAAAATAATTCCTCAATTTATCAGTCGCGGCGGTGGAATCATCATTAACATCGCTTCAAGAGCCGCCTTTAGGGGCGATACCTCCGACTACCTGGCCTATGCAGCATCTAAGGGTGGCATGGTAGCCTTTACCCGGTCTATTGCCAGAGCCTATGGCAAGCAAAACATCAAAGCATTTACCATTGCTCCGGGTTTCGTTCGTACGGATATGGCTCAGGAATTCATGGACCAATACGGTGAATCCTACGCCCTGGATGACATCGCGTTGAGCCAACTTACACAGCCTCAGGACCTGGCGCCTATTATCACGTTATTGGCCTCAGGCATGGCTGACCATGCCACAGGCTGCACCATCGACGTCAATGCGGGTAGCTATGTACATTGATGTGAGATGGCATCATCTATTTCTTCCAACTTTCGCGGCATGAAGCGGCTTTGCTCCCCTGTTTACCTATGAAAAATCGATGTCCCTGGTGCAAAGGATTTGAGCAATATGTACAATATCACGATGAGGAATGGGGCGTACCTGTGCATGACGATAAAACCCATTTTGAATTTCTTATACTCGAAGGTGCACAGGCAGGGTTAAGCTGGGCCACCATTCTCAAAAAACGTTTAGGATATCGCGACGCTTTTGCTAATTTTGAAGTGGAAGCTGTAGCAAACTTCAATGAAGATGAAATACTTGCTTTAACGCAATTTTCCGGTATCATCCGTAATAAATTGAAGATCCGTGGCGCGGTAAACAACGCCAAAAGATTTATGCAGGTCCAAAAGGAGTTCGGTAGCTTCGACGCCTACATCTGGTCCTTTGTTGGCCATAAGCCGATTGTCAACCATTGGGAACATATGCACGAAGTACCTGCCAAAACCAAAGAATCAGATGCCTTTAGTAAAGACCTGGCAAAAAGAGGCTTTAAATTCGTTGGCAGTATTACCATGTATGCCCACATGCAGGCCTGTGGATTGGTCAATGACCACCTCACCTCCTGCTTTAGGTATGAGGAAATTATAAACTCGTATTCATAAACTTATCCCTAACCCAATCGTGTCATAAGCCTTTATGCAAAAAGCCTATCTTTCCAAAATTACTATTTTATTCATCCTATTGCTCGCGATACCCACCATGTCTATTTCACAAGAAAAGCTTCATACAAAATTTGAAAAAACTAAGGGGCAGGAAACCGTCACCTACCAGGAAGGAATTTCCTACTTTACCCTTCTGGCGAATGAATTTCCCGAAATTGAAATCCGTGAAGGAGGGGCTACCGACAGTGGCTACCCACTACATGTGGTGTTCTTTTCTGTGGATAAAGACTTTGACATAGCCTCACTGAGGCGTAAGCAGAAAACCATCATCCTGATCAACAATGCCATACACCCCGGAGAGCCTGATGGTGTCGACGCCAGCATGCTGCTGCTGCGCAGTCTGGCAGAAGATCCTAGCGCAAAAAAGAAGTACAAAGATGTGGTACTGGCGATTATTCCTTTCTACAATATTGGAGGGGCGCTAAACCGAGGCCGTTTTTCACGAGCTAACCAAAATGGGCCTACAGCCTACGGATTTCGCGGTAATGCCCGGAACCTGGACCTCAACAGGGATTTCATTAAGAATGACTCTAAAAATGCTCAATCTTTTGCTGCCCTTTTTCACAGCTTAGATCCTGATATATTTATTGATAACCATGTAAGCAATGGGGCAGACTACCAATACACAATGACGATGCTTGCTACACAGCAGGACAAGCTCGGCGGTGCCTTGGGAAAGTATCTGCAGGAGGACATGATGCCCAAGCTTGAGCGCATGATGGCGGCGAAAAAACAGGAGATGATCCCTTATGTGAACGTATGGGGAACAACACCTGACAATGGCTATGAGCAGTTCATTGACCTTCCGAGATATTCCAGTGGCTACACCACGCTTTTCCATACGTTGGGCTTTGTGCCTGAAACCCATATGCTAAAGCCATACTTACAAAGGGTAGAAGCCACCTATGCCTTTATGGAAGTCATGCTGGACCTGGTAGCCGAAGATGGCGCCAAAATTAAGCAATTAAGAAAGGAAACGAAAGCAAAGATTATCAGCCAGGAGATGTTTGAGGTAGACTGGATATTAGATAAGGAAAAATCCAGGAAAATCACCTTCAAAGGATATGAAGGTGAATATAAAGAGAGTAAAGTGACGGGGCAAAAGCGGCTACAGTATAACCGCAAAAAGCCATTTACAAAGCAGATTGACTATTTTGACCACTTCACGGCAACCAAACTAGTGAAAAAACCGCAGGCCTATATCATTCCACAAGGCTGGCATCAGGTAATTGACAGGCTGAAGCTCAATCAGGTCGCGATGGAACAGATTGAGAGCGACAGCATAGTGGAAGTGGAGGCTTACTATATAGCCGACTACAAAACTGTCGACAAGCCCTACGAGGGGCATTACTTGCATTATGAAACGCAGGTGAGACCCGAACTGGTGAAGATACAACTGCTTCGGGGTGACTTTATCATCTATACAAACCAGGTGGCTAATCGCTACCTGGTAGAGACACTGGAACCGACAGCTCCTGATTCGTTTTTTAACTGGAACTTCTTTGACACCATTTTACAGCAAAAGGAGGGCTTTTCTGACTACGTCTTTGAAGATGTAGCGTGGGAGCTTTTACAGCAAAATCCGACATTACAAAAGGAATTCAACGAGAAAAAGCAGGCTGATCCGGAATTCATGGGTAGCGCGAGGGCGCAGTTAAATTTTATTTATATACACTCGCCATATTATGAGTCGGCACATCTGCAGTATCCCATATACAGGATGCTTTAAAGCCGAAAAATAAGATATGCCAATAACCGCCCATAAATACGGATGGTAGGATGAGCTTATGATGACTCCTTGCCTAAACAAAATGTTATGTTGTGTCAATGGGGGATTTGCCCAATCAGACTTTGAAGGGAAACTTCATGCGGCCTTTATCCTTTGCTAAAAACGGATAATTTTAAAACCCTCGTCAGCGATAGCCGTTATCTCTCAAAAAAAACAATGAACTTAAAGCATTCGAGAATCATCGTTACCGGCGGAAGCCTGGGCATAGGCAAGGCAACAGCCAGGCTGCTCGTACAGCAAGGTGCCAAGGTAGTCATTACAGGCAGAGACAAGGTCAGACTGCAGGAGGCTGCTGAGGCTACGGGTGCACATG
The DNA here is from genome assembly GCA_001683905.1 of Marivirga sp. ANT-B6. Lineage (GTDB taxonomy): Bacteria > Bacteroidota > Bacteroidia > Cytophagales > Cyclobacteriaceae > ANT-B6. The sequence goes on along the minus strand of LXQK01000170.1, from coordinate 4,747 downwards.
CTGTAATAGCGAATGTCGCTAAAATCGAAGATATCAAGAGGACTTATGACGAGGCTATCGAATATCTTGATGGTTTAGATGCGCTGGTGAATAATGCTGGTATTGGAGAATTTCGTTTGCTATCTGATATTACACTCGAAGATTTTCAAAAAGTGTATGCTGTAAATGTTTTTGGTGCGGCCATGATGGCACAGGTGGCAGCTGAGATTTTTAAAAGCCAAAACCATGGTACTATCATCAATATAGGGTCTTCTGCAGCCAAGAAAGGCTTCGAGCAGGGCAGCATCTATGCTTCCTCGAAATTTGCCCTGCGTGGCATGACAGAATGCTGGCAGGCAGAATTAAGGAAGTACAATATCCGGGTTATGCTCATTAATCCGAGCGAAGTAACTACTGCCTTCAACAACGCATCGAGACAGGAAAGGGAATCGGAAAATAAAAAACTTCGCGGCGACGAGATTGCCCATGCCATAAAATCGGCCTTGGAATTGGATGATCGTGGATTTATTCCGGAACTCTCGGTATGGGCTACGAATCCATGGAAATAGAGCATAGGCCAATAGATACGGAAGAAAAACCGCTTTCCTTTCCAGCCTGGATGAGGGGTTTTTTACTGCTTGCGACGTTTTATAACCTGGCATGGGGCCTGTTTATATTAAATTTCCCCGACGCCTTCTATAAGTTTCTCACCACGTCAGCGCAGCCAGCGCCCACCTTGATAACCTATCAGGGCGTTGGCATTATTATTTTTGCCTTTCTTTATCTTGCGGCAGCAATATACCCAACCAGGTTGTGGTTTTTGGTTCTGGCAGGTTTTATCTCGAAGCTTTTCGGTGCTATTGGCGTTTTTATACTGGTCATGGATATGCAGGTGACCAAAAAATTTATCTTTCACCTGGTGATGAACGACCTGGTTTGGCTCATTCCATTAGGTATAATAACGTATACTGCTTATAACCATAGGATTATCGGTAAAGCCAGCTAAACTATAGCATAAAAGCCTGGGATTACGACTTATCTACATTTATTGAACCTTCGGGCGAGACTGTTGCTCCCATGGCAGCAATCGCTTCATTAATAGCAAAAGCACGCTTCAGAATACATAGAAAAATATTCTTAAAAATAGATATTTTATCTCCTTCTCTAACCACATTTTCTTAATTTTGATCAATGACGAAGAATACAAAAAAATTGTTTTTACTTGATGCAATGGCACTGATATATCGTGCACATTTTGCCTTTAGTAAAAACCCGATTATAAACGCTAAAGGAAGAAATACCGGTGCAATTTTGGGGTTCACCAATTCACTATGGGAAATTATTTACAAAGAAAAGCCCACACATATTGCCGTCGCTTTTGATACCGCTGCTCCGACCTTCAGGCATGTTGTTTTTCCTACCTATAAGGCGCAACGACAGGAACAGCCTGAGGATATTCGTGCTTCCATTCCTTTTGTTAAAGACATCATTCGGGCTTTCAATATTCCGGTACTCGAGCTAGACAGTTATGAGGCAGATGACATCATCGGCACTTTTTCATCAAAAGCCTGTACAATAGGTTTCGATGTATATATGATGACACCCGACAAAGATTTTGGGCAGCTGGTCAATGACTGTGTCAAACTCTACAAGCCTGCCTATATGGGCAATGCTGTCGATATATTAGGTGAAAAGGAGGTTTTGGAAAAATGGGGTATCAGAAGGATAGATCAGGTGAGGGATATGCTGGGCTTGCAGGGTGACGCTGTTGATAATATACCAGGCATACCTGGCATAGGTGCCAAAACGGCTATAAAACTCATTGAAGAATTTGATACTATAGAAGGCATCATTGCCAATGTGGACAAACTAAAAGGTAAGCTAAAGGAAAGGGTATTGGAGTTTGGAGAGCAGGGTATTCTTTCCAAAGAGCTAGCCACAATTAATACAGCTGTGCCTATTGCGTTTGACGAAGAAAAACTTCGCTATATCGGCCCCGACGAAGATAGTTTAAGGCAGCTCTTTAACGAGCTGGAGTTTCGTACCCTGGCTAAACGGGTATTTGGCGAAGCTGCGCCACAAACACAAAAGGCTTCAGCGCAGATGTCGATGTTTGACGCCGCAGCCACCCCCGAAGCCGCCATCGTGGAGGCTACCGATTTAGACGTGACTTCTGCTGTGCGCAATACCATCCATACGGTGGCTCATCACTACCAGGTGGTGGATACACAAGAGCTGCGCAAAAGTCTCGTGGAATACCTGCTTTTGCAGGAGGAATTTTGCTTCGACACGGAAACAACCAGTGTGGATGCCATTGAAGCGAACCTGGTGGGGCTTTCTTTTTCATATTATGCCAGTGAGGCCTATTATATACCTGTGCCGCCGCAAAGAGAAGCGGCACAGCGCGTGCTGGAGGACTTTAGGGAAGTCTTGGAAAATGAAAAAATCAGCAAAATAGGCCACAACTTAAAATTCGATATTCTCTTGCTGAAAAAGTATGGTATTGAGGTTCAGGGAGTACTATTTGACACCATGCTCGCGCACTATCTGCTGGAGCCTGAGGCTCGCCATAAGATGGATATTATTGCGGAAAATCTATTGAATTATAAGCCTGTACCCATCGAGGACCTGATCGGTAAAAAAGGAAAGAAGCAAGGTAACATGGAGGATGTTGCCCTGGACACCATTGCTGATTATGCCGCCGAAGATGCAGACATCACCTTGCAGCTCAAATACAAGCTACAACCTGCGCTGGAAAAAAACAAACTACAGAAGCTATATGAAGAGGTAGAAGGACCACTACTGAAGGTCTTGGCTTCCATGGAATTTGAGGGCATAAAAATAGATACCGCCACCCTGGCTGTTTTATCCAAAGAAATGGAAGAGGATATCAAGCTACTGGAAAAGGATATTTATGCCATTGCCGGTGAGGAATTTAATATTGGATCGCCCAAGCAGCTCGGCGAGATACTCTTCGATAAGCTGCTGCTCGATAAAAACCCTAAAAAAACTAAAACCGGCCAATATGCCACCGGCGAAGACATCCTGTCGCGCCTGGCCTGCGACCATAAAATTTGCCGCCATATCACCGACTTCCGGGAGCTGCAAAAGCTAAAATCGACATATATCGATGCCTTACCTACGCTAATCAGCCCAGGCGACGGCAGAATCCATACGTGCTACAATCAGGCTGTTGCTGCCACTGGCAGGCTAAGCTCTACGAATCCAAACTTGCAGAATATCCCGATCAGGACAGAAAAAGGGCGGGAGATTCGCAAAGCATTTATTCCCCGCAGTGCCGACTATGTGCTGATGGCGGCGGATTACTCCCAAATCGAACTGCGCATTATGGCTGCATTTTCGCAAGATGAAAGTATGATCGAAGCCTTTAAGAATGGGCGCGACATCCACGCCACTACGGCAGCAAAGATATTTAAGGTGCCCCTGGAAGCGGTAGATGCTGATATGAGAAGGAAAGCTAAGACCGCCAACTTCGGCATTATCTATGGCATATCGGCTTTCGGCCTGGCGCAGCGGCTGGAGATACCGCGCAAGGAGGCCGGCGAAATAATAGCTGCCTATTTCGAGGAGTTTCCGGCCGTAAAGCAGTATATGGATGCCATCATCAACCTGGCGCGGGAAAATGAATATGTAGAGACGATCCTGGGCAGGAAAAGATATCTTCCCGACATCAATTCCCGGAACTTTACCATGCGTGGTTTTGCAGAAAGAAACGCTATCAACGCGCCCATACAGGGTAGCGCGGCAGATATTATTAAGGTAGCCATGGTAAACATTCAGGCCTGGATGGAAAAGAAAAAACTGAAATCCCGCATGATCCTGCAGGTGCATGATGAATTGGTTTTTGATGTGCATAAGGACGAAGTAACACTGATGAAAGTAAAAATAAACGAGCTGATGAAAAACGCCCTGGAGATAGAAGTGCCTATGGAAATAGGTACAGGCGTAGGCAATAACTGGTTGGAGGCACACTAATTCAAGCTTAGATTCTATTGAAGTAGCCTATTACCTGTGGTGATTTAGGATGCTTCGCTCCGGGTATGAAAAGAGCAGACATTATTTAGCATTGTATACAAACTGATCATGTATAAATACCAGCAGCGAAGTTGCAGCTTGTAATAAAAACCTGGCCAAAAGCTAATCTAACGTTCACTATGGAAAAATTAGTGATATCAGTTTTAACAATTATTTGCTTTTCTTGTACTTTCGAGGAACCTGAATATTACTATGGTAGTGCTAAAGTTGAAGTAATTGATGGGGCGGAGTCATATTCTTTGTTAGAATGCGGTTGTTGGCAAACCACCGACTCTATTTCAGTTTATTTATCCGCGGGGCCGTTTAGTGGAATTGGAATAAATATCTCAAATAAAGGAGGGGAAATAGTATCTTTTTTAGAATATTATTCTGATACCGACGAGTACGACGGAGAGATGGTTAAAAGCATCCCTATTTTCAAACAAGATATCGAAGTTACTTATATTTTATCAGATACAGCTTTAGCTATCAAAGGGAAAATAAATATAATATCAAAAAAAGTGGATAATAATGTTGTCGAAGCATCAGGAACGTTTAATTGCTTGATTAAAGAAAATATCTATTGGGGTAAAGTAAAGCCAAAACGCAAACTTTAGGTGGGTAGAATCGATGCCAATAAGATGAAAAATCTAAAGCAAGAAAAAATTTAGGTCTCTTAAAAAAGTTATGATAAATACTTTTAACTACCATTTATTGACCTATATGGGGTTAC